>JAJYGO010000335.1 GCA_021785115.1 Chloroflexota bacterium
GCGCGTGCTCGCGAACATCGGGCCGCTCGAGGAGGGGTTCGCCGAGGCCTGGCCAGGGCGGTTGGCCGACCTGACCGCGGCGTACGACGCAGCCGAGGACCGAGCCCCACTGGTCGGGTGGGCTGGCTGGGCAGTTTGGCGCGCCAGGCGCAACCTCGAGAAGGGCCTCACGGCGTACGCCGTCGACCGGAGATGACGAGAACTTTGGTCCTGGTGAGCGGCGGTCTCGATTCGACCGCAGCCACGGCGCTGCTGATGAGGAGGTCACCGCCCGAGCTGCTGTTCATTGACTTCGGACAACTGTCGCGGATCAGGGAGTGGGAGGCAGCGCAGCGCATTGCCGAGCGGTATGCGCTGCAGATCGAGCGGCTCGACCTCGGCTGCCCCTTTGGTGGTCGCGATGACCTGCCCGGCAGGAACGGCTGGCTGGTCATGAGCGCCCTGCTCGCAAAGTGGCCGTTCGTCGGCACCATCGTGTTGGGCATTCACGCCGGCTCGAGGTACCCCGATTGCTCGCCGACGTTCATCAGCGGGATGCAGTCCGCCCTCGACCTATACACGCGAGGCACCGTTCGGGTGCTGGCCCCCTTCCTCGAGTGGACAAAGGGAGAAATCGTCGCGTTCGCGGAGACATCCGGGGTGCCGGTCCACCTCACCTACAGTTGCGAGCTCGGGCGGGACCAGCCTTGCGGACAGTGTCTCTCCTGTGGCGACGTGGAGGCGCGACTTGCTCGCGCGTAGGAGCTGGCTGAGGTTCGCCGACGGCACCGAGGTGCGGACCCCGTTGCTCGTGCCCTCCTTCACGAGCCGCGGCTTCGGCACCAAGAGGGGTCGATCCAACATCCGGGACTACCTCAGGTATGCCGAGACATTCCTGCACGACTCGGCGCTCATAAGCGCCTACGACCTCCACTACGGACACCTCCCGGCGGTGTCTGCAATCGGCAGGTACCCGGCCAAGCTTCCCTACTCTGCGCCCACCGTCCTCTTCATCGACAGCGGCACATACGAGAGCCGATCCGATGTGGACGCGCTCGAAGGGCGGCTGGTCGCTGACCAAGCGCGGCCGTGGAACCCAACCCTGCACGCCAAGACGGTCGAAACGCTCGTGCACGAACGGCTCCCGGTCGTCATGGTGAACTACGACAGGTGCGAGCCGATGCCCCGTCAGATTGCTCGAGCACGACAGACGCGGGAGCGCTTTCCGACCTTCGTCCACGACTTCCTCATCAAGCCAGAGCGGCGTCGCGAGGCCATCACCGCGGATCGCGTCCTTGAGTCCTCGGTGGACCTAGTGGGCTTCGGTGTAATTGGCTTCACGGAGAAGGAGCTGGGGTCGACATTGCTCGACCGGCTCAAGAGCTTGGCGAGGATCCGCCAAGGGCTCGATGGCGCGGGCGTTCTCGCACCCATCCATGTGTTCGGAAGCCTCGATCCACTTCTGAGCCCCCTGTACTTCCTCGCGGGAGCCGAGATCTTCGACGGCCCAGCGTGGCTCTACCTCGCCGCAAACGAAAGCCTGTGGATCTACGGCGACGAGCGAACCGCCCTCCTTCGTCAGTGGACCTTCCACGACCGGCAGCGTTGGGCAACCCGCCTGCAGAGCAATCTGGCGAGCCTGGAGGACCTGCAAGCGGGCCTCGCTCGCTTCCTTGCCTCGGCGGGCGCTGACTGGGCCTCGCTTGGGAGGCACCATGATCTGTTTCGCGAGGCCTTCGAACACCTCATGAGCGAGTTGGAGGCATAAGCGTGTCCGGTAGTGGTGGTTCGTCCCTAAGCGGTCGCGACATCGAGGATCTGCGGCAAGCGGCGCTCGACCAGGCCACGAGCGCCGAGACGGTCGCTGAGATCAACCACCTTCTTGATGGCTTCCTGAGTCGCGTCGACCAGCGCGACGTGGACAAAGTGCGGTCGGCTCTCGATCTGCTGCAGGAGGTGATCGAGGACCTGCTGGAGGACGAGGTCCGACTCATTTTCGGGGGCTCGGTCGCCAAGCACACGTACGTTGACGGGCTCAGCGACGTGGACGCACTGGTCGTCCTCAATGCCGATCTGTTCAGCGAGGAGGTGCCGAGCGGGCTGGTCAGGGATTTCGCGACAGCACTCCGGGAACGTCTCGGCGCGGAGATCGAGGACGTGACGGGTGGCCGAATGGCGGTGACGGTGCGGTTCCGGGACGGCACCGAGGTTGATCTGCTGCCAGCCATCCGGCGCGGCGACCACGTCGCCATCGCCAGTGAGGACGGGACCCAGTGGGCGGACATCCGTCCGGCTCGATTCGCTCGCAAGCTCCAGACCGTCAACGAGCACCTGAACGGGCGGCTCTTCAAGACGATCAAGCTCGCGAAGTCGATCCTGTCCGCCCTGCCGGCGACTCGCCAGTTGACCGGATACCACATCGAGAGTCTGGCGATCGAGGCCTTCGAGGGCTACCAGGGCGGCCAGTCGTCGCGAGAACTCCTGCAGCACTTCGTCCGTCAGGCCGAGCGCCTAGTGAAGTCGCCAATTCGGGACTCGACCGGCCAGTCCGTTCATGTGGACGACTACCTAGGGGCGGCGAACAGCGTGGAGCGGAGGCTCCGGGCGGACTCCCTCGGCAAGCTTTCACGCCGGCTGGACACGGCGACGACCGTGACCCAGTGGAAGCGGATCATCGAGGACGTCGAGCTGTGACCGTCGACGACGGATGGCTACTCGACTACTACCTCTCTGCGAAGGAGTCGTTGATCGAGTCCGGCTATGCGCGGGAAATCGACGGAGTCGACTGGCTTCGTCGTGACCTGATGTCCGAATCGGACTTCCTGCGCGAGGCGGCATGGGTCGTGCTCTGCTCGGGATTCAGGGCGAGAGTCGTCGCCCGCGCCTTCGGCGCCGTCTCTGACGCCTTCCTCCGCTGGGAGTCCGCTGGCGCGATCGCCCAACAGGGCGACGCGTGCGTCCAAGCCGCAAGGCACGCGTTCGCGAATGATCGGAAGCTCCGGAACATCGTGAGGATCGCGGAGCGGGTGGCGGCCATCGGAGCCGACGGGATCCGGTCAATGGATGATGCGACTCTTCTCGGATTCTGCGCTGGCCTTCCCGGGATTGGACCTATCACTGCGCGGCATCTGGCAAGGAACGTCGGGGCAAACGTGGCGAAGCCGGATCGTCACCTCGTCCGCATCGCCGGAATCTGCGGTTTCGGTGACGTCGACAACCTGTGCTCGGCCGTCTCGCGGCTGTCGGGGGACCGCGTCGCAGTAGTCGACGCGGTCCTCTGGCGCAATGCAGTAGTCAGCGGGTATCCCGACCTCGTCCCCGCAGCGAGCGCAGCGTAGGTCGGCGCCTCGATGCCCGGATCGGCCGCACGGTTCGTTTGACGTGACCGAGCCTACGCCTACGCAGCGGGTCGCTCTGATCTTCGAGGTTGAGACGGCGGCGAACCTCATCCGCGCCGGGTTGGCCGAGCTCGGGCTGATCGACGGAGCGAATCGGTTCTACCGGCTTCCGATGACGCTCCTCGGCCAGGGCCTCGAGCGCCTCATGAAGGTCACGATCGCCCTTGAGCAACTCGAGTCCGTTGGCGCCCTGCCGACATCGGCTTGGATGAAGAGCGGCTTCGGCCACGACCTCGGCAAGCTGGCGTCGGCGTGCACGGCCATCGTCGCCCGGCCCGGATACGTGGCGAGCCGGCCGGCGGCCGCCGAGGACGCGGTGTTCCTGACGTCCGATCCCGACCTTCCCTCGGCGCTCGCTGCCGTTCAGGGCTACGCCGAACGCGAACGGTACGCCGACCTCGATCGGTTCCTTGATCCAGCCGCGACGACGCCGGACCCAGGCGCTCGGCTCGACGAGTTCGAGTGGGCGATCCTGAGGCGCCATCCGGAATGGGAGGCGCGTCTCGGCGCGAGCGACTTCTCCGGCTTCTACCCGGTCATGGTCGGCGAGCTGATGACGACCTTCCAGCGATTCGCCCGAGCAGTATCGCGCTTGTTCGTCTGGGGGCCGCTGGGCGAGCTCGGCCAGGCGGCCTCGGGCCCCCTCTCCCCGCTCTTGACGGCACGCGACGGCTACCTCCATCAGCTGCCGAAGAAATGGATGATTCCGGACGCCAGCCGTGGCATCGCCCGGATGGGCCCTCTCCGGCTGGAGGAGTGGCCACGCGGTAAGCGCCAGTAACGCCGCTCACCTGGGGGAGACGCGAGCACAACCGGACTTGGCACATTTCGGATCTGTCGAGAACCGGGTCCATCCGGCGGATCATCCTCTGCTCAGCCGAATCTCCCCGACGCTGAGGTCGTTATGGGAGGCGCAAACCCTCTCGCCCCGACCAGATCGACCAATCGAGATTGATTGGTCCCCAGCCCCGAAGGCTGCATCCCATCCGTGGGCCTTCGCGCGGGCCGTTAGCGTGAACGTGAAGTCGCTCGCCCCCAGGACGTCGATCCGCTCGAACACGGCCTCCGCGATGGCGTGGCGCCCGGCGTCTGAGGTCTTCGCCCACAGCTCCGGCAGCGACTCGAGGTAGGCGCGGGCCTCCGCCGCCGTCGGGACGCGCGAGGGGCGGACCACCGCCGCCTCGGCCTCGGCGTCGAGGCGGGCCATCGACGCCTCGAGCCTTCCGAGGTCGCGGTCCTTGGCGAACTGCAAGGCGGCCCGCTCGCGCTCGCGCCTGATGCGCGCCTGAAGGAGCGCGTCGGCCCCATCTGACTCCGGCCTCGTGGCCTCGGCGACCGCGCCAGCCCTCAGCCGGGCGGAGACGGCGACGCGCCCGAGGGCGAGCCCGATCGCTTCCTCGTAGACCTCGACCTTGTATGACTCGCCCTTGACGCGGTGGTCGAGGTTCGTCCTGGCGTTGCGCCGGTGGCGCCGGGGGGCGGCGGCCTTGAAGGTGGGGCAGGCATCGATGTGGCGGTAACGCCCGACGTGCCCCGTCAGGCGGCGGCCGCAGGCGGCACACGCCAGCAGGCCGCCCAGCGCGTACTGCCGGCGGTTGACCGACCCGCGGTGCCTGCGGCTGTACCGGGCCCGGAGCTCCTGCACGTGGTCCCAGGTGGCGAGGTCGACGAGCGCGCCGAGGGCGGACGGCTCGCCCGACCAGAGGCGGCCGATGTAGAACGGGTTCGTGAGGACCTCGGCGACGTGCTTGAGCGCGAGGCCCGTCGCCTTGCCCACCTCGCGGTCGGTCCTGCCCGCGGCCGCGAGCTCGTAGACGCGGCGGACCAGGGCGAGCGACGGCTCGTCGACCTCGATGGTGCGCCCGCGGCGGACCGTCCCGAGCGGTGCCTTGTTGCCGCCCGGGACGCCGGTGCGCCGCCGCTTGGCGGCGTATCCCTCCCCGATCCGCTTGGCGAGCCGGCGGCTGTAGGCCTCGGCCTCGACCGCCTCGCGCGCCCAGCGCTCCCACTCGTCCTCGTCGGAGGACAGGACCCGCTCGTCGGCGAACAGGATCACCGCGCCCCTCGCGTGGAGGTCGTGGCGGGCGTTGACCGCCGTCCGGAGGTCGCGGGCGAAGCGGCTGACGTACCCGACCACCAGCACGTCCCACTCCCGCCCCGCGCCGTCGAGCATCTCGGCCCACTGGCCAGTGGCGGCGATCGTCCGCCCGGAGTGCGCGACCTGCCACGCGGCGCCCGTGTCGACGAGGCCCCAGCGCTCGATGGCGCGCGCCTGCTGCTCGGCCTGGGCGTCGGGCCCGAAGTTGTCCGCCTGGCCCGCGGTCGACTCGCGGATCCAGCGCGCGGCGCGGCGGCCGCGGAGGTCCTCGAGCGATCGGGGCAGGGCGCGGGCGGTCACGCGGCAGTGGCCTCGGGCTTCGTCTTCACGTCGGACACACTTGCTCTGCCGGGCGGGATGATCAAGGTCAATCGTTCGGACTCCAGCCGCACGGCCTCCCGGATGGCGAACGCCAGCGCGGCCGCGAGCGGGTCAGTGCGGGGCGGGGCGGAGCGCGGTTCGTCTGTCATCGCGCCACGCTCCCCCGCACGACGATCGCGACGGCCTGCGCGGTCGTCCGCGCGTCGAGCCGCCGCCGCGCCTCGTCGCGGTACGTCCGCACGGTCCACTCGGAGATCCCGAGCCGCGCGGCGATCTCGCCGAGGCCGAGCCCGTCGCCGAGCAGGAGCAGGACCTGCTCCTGGCGCGGGGAGAGGCCTGCCTGCCGGGTCGTCACCGGGTCGCCTCGAGCCGCCGGACCCGGATGGACGCACCTGGCGCCTCGCCCTCGCAGGGCCAGCGCTTGACGACCCGCAGCGACGCCACCTGGGCGTCGTCGCGGTAGACGACGGAGGAGAGGGCGTCGAGGCAGGCGCGGGCGAGCTTGTCGGCGTCGGGCTTGCCCGTGTGGTACACGGGCGCGTCGAGGCGCAGCACGGGCGCGGGGCGGCGGCCGTTGGCCGGCAGGTAGTGCGAAGCGGGCCGGGCGGCGGGGCGGACGACGATCGCGACGCGGACGGGGCCGGCGATGAGGGCCCGGCGATCCATCGCCGCCCGCGCCTCGGCCGCGATCGCCCCGCGCCAGGCGAGGAGCGGGGCGGACGTCGTCACGTGGACGGCGCGGCCGCCCGACACGAACGAGCGCCCGGACCCTTGCGCGACCGGACGGCCGCGCACCTCGACGGCGACCGCGTCGCCGCCCTCGGTCACGCCGCCTTCTCCTTGCTCCAGGCGTGGAGGGCGAGGCACGCGCGGAAGGCGATCCAGTCGCGGGGCGTCACCGCCGCCTCGTACAGGCGCGTGCCGCCGTCGGTGACGTGGACAATGCCGTACCGCGTTATGGGCGGCAGCGGGTGACGCTCCGGGTCGTCCGGCCGGGCAATGAACTCGGCGTTCGCGTACGCCGCCAGCTGCAGCCGGTGGTCGCGGTAGACGGCGCCGTCAGGGGTCGCCACCGACGACCCCGTCTTCCAGTCGAGCAGCCAGACCTCGCCGTCGAGCTCGGCTATGAGGTCGCACGTCCCGCCGTAGCCGAGCGTCTCGTGGAGCAGGAACGCCTCGACCTCGAGCGGCCGCAGGCCGTGCTCGCGGACCTGCGCGTTGAGCCAGGCGCGGGCCCCCGCCACCGCCGCCTCGTCGCGGGGGTCGATCGACGCCGGCTCGCGCCGGAGGATCTGCTCGATCGACGCGTGGATCCGCGAGCCGCGGTCCATGGCGGTCGTGGACAGGGTGGTGAGGTACTTCACCGCCGCCTCGACCTTGCCGGCCTCGCGGTCCTCGATGAGCCGCTCGGCCCCGGCGATCGCCGCCTGCGCGACCTGGTTCATCTTCCAGTACGTCAGCGCCGGAGCGTCGAGCACCCTGGTGACCGAGGTGACGCCCGGCCAGGGGCCGGCGCCGTTGAAGTAGTACTGGTGCGTCTTGGTCCGGTGGACGCCCTCGGCCGGCGTCCTGGTCCTGGGCGCGGTGGCGGTGGTCATGCGGTCCCCTTCGGGTGACGGTGTCGGGCCGGGCAATGCCCCCGGTGGCAGCGGTGTCCGGGCTCGATGCGCCAGTGGGGGCACGGCCTGGCCGCGCAGCGGTGCCTCGGGTCAGGAGGCTCGACAGGGCACCTGCCGGCGTGGAAGTGGGTCGCGGCGCAGATGGCCCGCTGCTCGGCGGCCGGGGTGGTCAGCCACGTCCACGCCGCGGCCCAGGCGGACCAGTCCGCCTTCGCGTCCGCATGCCGCTGGCTGCGCCGCCACCGGGCCAGCGCGGCATCTCGCTCGGCCAGATCGTGCCGCGCCACCGACCGACACCCCTCTATAAGGGGGTGGTGTCGATCGTTCAGGGATGGCGACAGATCTGCGACATCGACAGATCTGCGACAGGCTCCACGATCGGACGGCGACAGGACCGCGACGGATGTGGCGACAGGCCCACGCTCAACGCGGCGACACGGGTCACGCACGGGAGTACCTCCCGTCGGGCCCCAGCCGGACGTCCGAGAGCAGCGCCCGGGTCAGCGTCGTCTGGAGCGACTTGCGGCTGACGGGCCTGTGGTCGTCGTCGTTGATCGCCGCCACGAGCTGGTCGAGCGTGAGCGGCCCGGCGTCGTCGAGCGCGTCCAGCACCCGGCGCAGGATGGTCATGTTGTAGCCGCGCTCCCAGACCTCGCGGAGGCAGCCGTCGTGCCAGGTGATGGACAGGGCGAACGTCCCGAGGCTCGGGTAGTTGTTGTGCTTGCGGTGCTTGAGCAGCACCTCGGACTCGGACCCCGTGAGGGACCAGGTCATCCGCGCGAGGTTGTGCCAGAACACCGAGCCGAACGGGTAGCGGGGGTCGTCGACCTTGGTGACGTGCGCCAGGCTCAGGGCGGGCCGGCCGATCTCGATCAGCGCCGCCGCGTAGACCGCCGCGGCCTCCGGCTTGAGGGGGTCGGTCCCGCACGCCATGACGGCCGAGTCGATGACGACGTAGTCGAGCTCGTGGGCGTCGCACGTCCAGGCGACCTCGGCGGCCGCCGCCGCAAGGGACGATCGGGGCGCCAGGTGCCGGACGGCGTCGCCCCGGTGGACGTCGGGGGCGAGCGACGCCACGCGCCGGCTCCACTCCTCGGGGTGCGCCTCGTAGTCGAGGATGAGGACCCGGTGCCCCGCGAGCACGAGGTCGGAGATCCAGCGGCAGGCCAGGGCCCCCTTGCCGATGCCGCCCGTCCCGTAGAGGATCGTGTGCCCGGTGGGGTCGAGCCGGTCCACGAGCATCGGCGGCGGCGGGTCGGTGCTGATCGCCGAGAGGGCCACCGACCGGTCGGTCGAGGCGCTCGGGGGCTCGTCGAGGCCTAGGGGGCGCGCGGCCCGCCAGCCCTCGTCGGTGACCGCGTCCCGGCCGAACTTCGTCTCCACGTCCCCGATCGCCCGCCGCACCGCGTCCGGGGACTTGGGCTCGGCCAGCTGCCGGTTGAGGTAGGACACGGCGGCGAGCAGCGCCTCGCCGGTGAGGCCGAGCCCGCGGAGGTGGCGGGCCTGGTCACGCAGGTACTCGTGCCGGCCGCCGACGGCCACGCCGGCGGGGCCGCCGGGCCTGACGGTGATCGACCCCGCGGCCTTCGCCTCGATCGCCGCGCGCGCCCACGCCCCGGGCAGCTCGGCGATCTCGAGGAACGCGCCGGCGGGCGCGTACTCGAAGCCCGTGGCGTGGACGGAGCGCGGGCCGATGACCTAGCCCGCGCCCGCACCCGACCCCCAGCGGGTGACGTAGCCGAACAGCTGACCGAGGGGACGCGGGTGGTCGGCGGGCCAGCGGAGGAACACGTGCTGGCCGTGCGCGGTGTTCGTCCGCAGCGTCGGCGGGAGCGGGCCGTACCTGGCCTCGAGGTCGGCGAGGCGGGCGACGCCGTCGCCGTCGACGTCGAGCACGAACACGCCGTCGGGGCAGACCAGGCCGTAGTTGGGCTCCGAGCCGGCCGAGAGCAGGGTCCGGATGCGGTCGTGGTCCCGCGTGTGCTCATGGAACCCCTGGCGGCCGATCGGGTGCTTGCCCGCGTTGTCGCAGGCGCGGCCCTTCGGGCACCGGCACGTCCCGTCGGCGTCGGCGCTCCACACGCTGAACACCCCGAACCCGCGGTCCGCGAACCAGGAGGCCGCGCGGATGCGGTCCTCGGCGGTCGGGCGCGAGCCTGTCACGGCGTGGGGTCCGCGGGAGCGCCCGGCCGCGAGGTGGAGGCGCTGCCGCGGCGCCCAGCAGCCCCGCGGACGCGGGCGCGCAGGCCCTGGACGACCAGGAACGAGGCCTGGTCGCGCGGGGTGCGGCACTCGTCCCGGGCGAGGTCGCGCAAGGCCGCCTCTGCGTCCTCGGGGATGCGGATGGTGATCGTGGGCATGCCCCGATTGAACGCCCGCCCCGCACGCCAGGTAAACGAGGCGAACGCGACAACAACGCGCCAACAAGGCGCCAGGAATGCGCCATCGACGTGCCGCC
>JAJYGO010000291.1 GCA_021785115.1 Chloroflexota bacterium
CTCCGGCATCGACCGCTCCACCTCGAGGCGCACGGCCTCGCCGAAGCGCCGCCGACGGACCTCCTCCTCGATCGCGAGCAGCAGGTCGTCCGCCTCGTCCTCCTCGACCGTGATGTCCGCGTCGCGGGTCACCCGGAACAGGTGGGTCTCGAGGATGTCCATGCCCCGGAACAGCTCGTCGAGGTTGGCCTCGATGACCTGGTCGAGGAGGATGAACTTGTCGCGCTCCACGGCGAACAGGCGGGGCAGGCTGGGTGGGATCTTGACGCGCGCGAAGCGGATCTCCCCGGTGTCCGGGTCCCGCAGGCCCACGGCGATCGAGAGGGAGAGGGTGCTGATGTACGGGAACGGGTGGCCGGGGTCCACCGCGAGCGGCGTCAGCACCGGGAAGATCTCGTCGTGGAAGCGCCGGCGCAGGTCCTCGTGGTGCTCGGGGACCTCGTCGTAGTCGAGGATCGCGACGCCCTCGGCCGCCAGCTGCTCGCGGATCGACGTCCAGATCTCGGAGTGCTCCGCCACCAGCGTCCGGACCCGCTCCCGGATGGCGTCGAGCTGCTGGAAGGGGTTCATGCCGTCGACGGAGACGGCCGTGACACCGGCGCGGACCTGGCGGCGCAGGCCCGACACGCGGACCTGGAAGAACTCGTCGAGGTTGCTCGCGAAGATCGCCAGGAACTTGACCCGCTCGAGCAGGGGGTTGCGGGCGTCGCGCGCCTCGTGCAGGACCCGGGCGTTGAACTCGAGCCAGGCCAGCTCGCGGTTGAGGATCGGCGCCCGCTGATCGCGGGCCTGGCGCCGACGTCCACGGGCGGCGCGGGGTCCGGGGGCGGGGCGAACGGTGGCCATGGTCCTCAGCTGGGTCGCGGTCTGAGCGGGGGCCCGTCCGCGGTAGGCGCGGCGGCGGTCCCCGGTCCCGGTCGGGGTGCCGGAGCATACCACGCGCGCGTGAACTCTCCGAGGGCCGAGACGCCCCCGGGCGGGAGCACCCCCGGCCGTCCTGGAGGCGTGCACGGAGCCCTCGATCGCGCCTGCGGCGGGTGGGCCGGCACGGCACCGGCGGGCTGCGACGGACGGTCGGCGCAGACCCTCTCAGCCCTCCGGGACGTACCGCCGGTCTCCGGTCGCCGGGTCCACCCACACTCGCATCGGGACACCGGTGGTGGGGTCCACGAACCGCTCCTCGGTGGGCCGGAACCGGCCATCCGGGAGCGCGGGCTCGCCGCCGCCCGGGCCGTGCCCGTCGCCCGACAGCTCGGCGTGGAGCGAGCGGTAGCGGGTGCGCTCCAGCAGCACGGCCGCGACCAGGACCGCCCCGGGTGCGAACAGGAACAGCGCGCTGACCAGGTCGCCGTGTGAGCCCGGGACCGCCACGAGGGCGATCCCGGACAGCATGAGCAGGGCGCCGAACCCGCCGATCAGCCCCCGGACCAGCGTGACCCCCACGGGCCTACTCGAGCGGCTGCTGCGCCGTCGCGTCGGGCGTGACCACGACCGCGGTCCCGTAGGCGACGATCTCCGACATCGTCCCGGCCAGCTCCGAGGAATCGAAGCGCATCGAGATGACCGCGTTCGCGCCGACCATGGTGGCGTTCTGGACCATCCGGTCGATGGCCTGACGGCGGGTGTCCTCGAGCAGGCTCGTGTACTCGTGGATCTCGCCGCCGGCGATGGACCGCAGGCCGGCCATCAGGTTGCCGCCCAGGCCGCGGCTGCGGACCACGAGCCCGAACACCTGGCCCTTGGTCTCGACGGTGCGGTGCCCCGCGATGAACGGTGCGGTGGAGATGATCATCGGTTGCCTCCATGCCAGTGTCGGTCGCCGGCCGTGGCGGCCGGGTCGCCTGCGCCCGTCTGCTGCCGTGCGCGATCGGCCGCGCACGCGTCGCACGGGCACTGCTCCCGGAGCAGCGCGAATGAGTGGAACCCCGAATCGTGGCCGTCGCCCCAGGTGGGCTGGATCGCGTAGTTGCCCACCAGCACCACGCCGACCAGGCGTGTCTGGTCCGGCGTCAGGGTCGGGTTGCTGTCGAGCCAGCCCGGCAGCCCGGCCTCGCCCCGGCAGTACGCGCACGGGCACAGCCAGCGGAGCGCGACGGTGTCGTACGTGGTCTGGTGCCCGTCCGCCCACTCGAGGCGGAGCGTCCCGGCGGCGCGATCGGCATCGATCCGCACGGGTCGGTTCCTGGTGTCGTCCTGCATGCGACGATGCTACTCCGGCCCGACTTCCGGTCCAGCCTCGTCGCCGGCGGGCAGGCGGTCCCGAGGAACGCCTCCGCGGCGCCCGCCGCGGGCGGGGCGTCGCGCCCCATAGCCCGATCGTGCCACAGGCACCCCCCGCCCGGGCCGCTATGCTCGCGGCACATGTCGCTCGTGGTCAACCGCCTCACGAAACGGTTCGGGTCCGTGGTCGCCCTGGACGACCTGACGTTCGAGGTCGCCCCGGGACAGGTCTTCGGCTTCCTGGGCGCCAACGGCGCCGGCAAGACCACGACGATGCGGATCGCCCTGGGGGTTCTCGAGGCGGACGCCGGCACCGTCACCTGGCGCGGGGCCGAGAGCCGCCGCCTGCCCCGCTCGACCTTCGGCTACCTGCCCGAGGAGCGCGGGCTCTACCCGCGGATGCGGGTCCTCGACGAGCTGGTGTTCTTCGCGGGGCTCCACGGGCTGCCGCCCGACCGCGCCCACCGAGAGGCGCTGGCCTGGCTCCGCCGGTTCCGCGCCGAGGACCTCGCCGGCCGCCGCGCGGAACAGCTGTCCAAGGGCAACCAGCAGAAGATCCAGTTCATCGCGGCGGTCCTCCACGACCCGGCCGTGCTGCTCATGGACGAGCCGTTCACGGGCCTCGACCCGGTCAACGTGGCGCTCCTCCGCGAGGCGTTCCTGGAGCTGCGCGACCGGGGCCGCACGGTGGTCTTCTCGACCCACCAGATGGAGGTCGCCGAGGCGCTGTGCGAGTCCGTGGCGATCGTCGACCGCGGCCGCATGGTGGTCGGCGGCCCGATCCGCGAGGTGCGGCGCTCGACCGGACGGCGGACGGTGCGCATCGCCGTCGCCGGGGACCACCGCCTGCCGTGGCTGGCGGGCGTGCCGGGGGCCAGCGTCATCTCCGCCGGCATGGACCGCACGACGGTCGAGCTCGACACGGGCGTCGAGCCCGATGCCGTGCTGGCCGCGGCGGTGGCCGCCGGGGCCCGCGTCCTCCACTTCGAGGTGGCCGACCCGTCCCTCGAGCAGGTGTTCATCGACCACGTCGGCCGGCCCGCCGACGAGGAGGTCCACCTCGCGCCGGTGGCGGAGGGCGCCGCATGAGGCCCGGCACGGCGCTCGGCAACGCCTGGCTGGTCGCCCGCCGGGAGTTCTCGGAGCGGACGCGGTCCCGGGCGTTCGTCTTCTCCACGCTGCTGCTGGCCGGCCTCGCGGTCGTGGTCGCGCTCATCCCGCTCGGCGTCCGCCTCGTGGACCAGGCGACGATCTCCCGGGTGGCGGTCAGCTCGGGGGAGCCCGGCCTGGCCCAAGAGGCTGTCACCACGCTGGGCACGTTCCTGGACGCGCCGGCGGGCAACGGCGCAGGTGGCGGCAAGGTGTTCGACTTCGTCGTCTACGGCGATGCTGGGGCCGCCGTCCAGGCCGTGCGCGACGGCGGGCTGGTGGCGTCCATGACCGTGTCCCGTGACGCCCACGGGGGTCTGGCCTTCACGGTCTTCAACACGGGGGCGCTGAGCGCCGATCGGGCCCAGCTGCTCCAGATCGGGGCGTTCGCCGTGGGCGTGCTCGACTGGACGAGGGCGAACCCCGGCGCCACGCGCCCGTTCGTCACGCCGACGTTCAGCGTTCTCGACGCCGGGGCGTCAGCCGCGGGCGCGAGCGGCAGCGTGGCGTTCGACGCCGCCGACTACGCCAGCCGCCGGATCGTCGGCATCGTGTTCGTGGTGCTCTCCTTCCTCACCCTCGTGTTCTACGGGCTGTGGGTGGCGTCGGGCGTCGTGGCCGAGAAGTCCAGCCGGGTGATGGAGCTCCTCATCTCGGCCGCAACGGCCCCGCAGCTCGTGGCGGGCAAGATCCTCGGCATCGGCCTCGCGGGCCTGGCGCAGGTCGTCCTGGTCCTGCTGCCGGCGATCGTCGCGCTGCTCGCGTCGGGGAGCATCGGCGACGCCCTGCTGGGCCCCGACGCGGGGACGGGGGCCTCGCTGTCGGCCCTGTCGCCCGGCCTCCTGCTGGCGTTCCTCGGCTACTTCGTGCTCGGGTTCGCCCTCTACGCGTCGCTGTACGCAGCGGCGGGCTCCCTCCTGTCGCGCGAGGAGGACCTGCAGACGGTGGCCCTGCCGCTGTCGATCCCGGCGGTCGCGGGCTACTTCCCGGCGGTGCTGGCGCTGTCGGGGAGCACCTCCTGGACCATCCGCCTCGCGTCGTACGTGCCCCTGTGGAGCCCGTTCGTCATGCTGTCGAGGCTCGCCGTCGGGCGGGTGCAGCCGTGGGAGCTGGTGCTCTCGGTCGGCCTGCTCGCGCTCACGGTCCCGCTGGCCACGCTCCTGGCCGTCCGCGTCTACCGCGCGGGCGTGGTGATGTACGGGCAGCCGCTCACGCCGCGGACGTTCTGGCGGGCCCTCCGGGGCGCCTGACCGGCGCCGGCCGGTGGCCTGCCGTCGCGGCGCGGTCCGCCTCGACCGCAGACGAACCGCGCGGCTACTCGAAGTCGAGCGGCAGCCGGCGAAGCACCGCGAGCACGGGCGTCGACGGCCGGGTGGGCTCCTCCTCGGGCTCGGGCGCCGCTCCCTCGGCCCCCGACCCGGCCGGGCGCACCGCGACCACGCGCCACAGGCGGCTCCGGACGCCGGGCAGGTAGGGACTCGTGCGGGCCCGGGCCAGGACGCCCCAGATGCCCTGCGCGGCCACGGCGGCGTAGAGCGCCCGGCCCTCACCCGCCACCATCGGCACCACCATCGCGGCGTCGCCGTCGGCGAGCACGTTGCGCAGCAAGGCGCGCCGGGCCTCGAGGGGCCTGCCGGTCAGCCAGGTGCCCTCGTGGTGGAGCAGGTCGAACGCGAGCAGCGTGACGGGCCGACCCGGGTCGCCGGCGAGTCGCCTCCGGAGCGCCGCAGCGTCCGCCCGGCCGCGCCCGTCCACGGCCACCAACTCGCCGTCGAGCACCGCCGACCTCGCGGACACCTGCCCGCGCAGCCCCTGGAGCTCCGGGAGGAGCGGCGCCAGGTCCAGGCCGGTCGCGTCGACCGCGCGCAGGCCGCCGCCGGGCTCGAGGAAGGCGAGGACGCGGTGGCCGCCCCAGGCGGGCTCGAAGACGTGGTCGGCCGAGTCGAACGGCTCACGACGGGGCACCGGCCACATGGGGGCCACGCCGCTCGCGCGCGGCACGGCGGGATCGAGGCCCAGGGACAGCTGGTCGGCCATCCGCCGATGGTAGTCGGGGCGGCCGCGTCCCCGCTCGCGCCGGGGCCCGCGGAGGGGAACCGGGTCGAGCCGCCCCTCGCTCGGGGCTAGACTGGCCGCGCATCACGCGCCGGTCGGGCCCCAGACCGCCACGCCGCCCGAGCGCACCCGGAGGACCCCGTGCCCCGTCCCGCCCAGCCCGACGACCTGTACCGCCTGCACGTCCCCGCCGATCCGCGCGTCTCGCCGGACGGCCGCTGGGTCGCCTTCACCGTCACCCGATCCGCCGTCGGCAGGGACGGCTACCGGACGTCCGTCTGGCTCGCCCCGACCGACGGCTCCGCCCCGGCGCGCCGCCTCACGTACGGGCCGCGCTCCGACGCCCATCCGCGGTTCTCGCCCGACGGCCGGACGCTCGCGTTCCTCTCCGACCGGCGCACGAAGGTCGAGGACGAGCCCAAGCGCGAGGCGCTCAAGGTCCGCCGGGACCAGGTGCAGGTGCACCTGCTGCCGCTTGACGGCGGCGAGGCCCGCCGGCTGACGGACCTGCCCCGGGGCGTGTCGGGCTTCACCTGGTCGCCCGACGGCTCCAGGCTCGCCGTCCTGTCGTCCTCGCTGGGCGCCGAGCTGGAGGCCGAATCCCGCCGGCGCGGCCGGCCGGCCCCGCCCAAGCCCGGCGAGACGCCCCTCTCGGACTACCGCTACATCGACAAGCTGGGCTACCAGTACAACGGCAAGGGGTTCATCGACGACGAGGACGCCCACCTCTGGCTCGTTGACGCGACCACGGGCGCGGCCCGCCTGCTGATCGCCGGCCCGACGCCGACGGCCGATCCCGCGTGGTCGCCGGACGGGGCCCGGATCGCGTTCGCCGCCAACCGGCACCAGTCGCCCGACACCCACGACCGCCGCTCGGTGCTGACGGTCGAGGTGTCCACGGGCCAGGTCACCACCGTGGCCGGCGGCGCCGACGCGGTGTTCTGGCGCCCCGCGTGGACCCCCGACGGGGCCGCGATCGTCGCGCTCGGCGACCGGTTCCCGCGCGTCGGGTTCCGCACCGGCATCTGGCGGTTCGCCGCCGACGGCTCCGAGGCGCGCGCGGGCACGGACCTGCTGGCCCGCAGCGAGCTCAAGCCGGACGCGAGCATGAACAGCGACGTCACGATGGGCGAGGACGCCCACATCTCGGTGGCCGCCGACGGCGCGTCCGTCCTGTTCACCGCGCCCGTGGACGGCAGCTTCGAGCTGTGGCGCGTTCCGCTGGCCGCCGACCGCGAGCCCGAGCGCCTCACCCAGGGCCGGCACTACCTGTCGGGCTGGGACGCGGCCGTCGTCGATGGCCGCGACGTGGTGGCCGCGGTGGTCTCGGCGCCGACACGGCTGCCCGAGATTCACGCGCTCGACGCGGGCAGGGGTCGCGCCCGGACCCCGCGCGCGGTCTCCGCGCTCAACGCGGACGCCCAGGCGGACATCGCGTGGGTGGAGCCGGTCGAGCGGCGCTGGACCAGCGACGGCCGCGAGATCGGGGGCTGGCTGTACCCGGCCGGTGACGGCGCGCGGCCGATGGTCGTCGAGATCCACGGGGGGCCGCACACGCTGTACGGCTGGAGCCCGGTGCTGGAGTGGCAGGTCCTGGCCGGCGCCGGCGTGTCGGTGCTCGCCTGCAACCCGCGCGGTTCGGAGGGCTACGGCGAGGCCTTCAACCGCGCCAACATGGGTGACTGGGGCGACGGGCCGATGGCCGACGTCATGGCCGGCGTGGACCAGGCGGTGGCGGACGGCCTGGCCGACCCGGGGCGCCTGGGCGTCACGGGCGGCTCCTACGGCGGCTACCTGACCAACTGGATCGTGGGCCGCACGGACCGGTTCCGGGCAGCGGTCACCTGCCGCTCGGTGGCCGACATGGGGATGCTGTTCCTGACCGGCGACATCTCGGGCGGCGAATGGGCGCGGGTGGAGTTCGGCCGGCTGCCCTGGGAGGACCCCGGCTACTTCTGGTCCATCTCGCCGATCTCCCTCGCCCCGAACGTCCGGACGCCGCTGCTCATCCAGCACGCCGAGCGGGACCTGCGGTGCACCGTCGGGCAGGCCGAGGCCCTGTTCACGGTGCTCCGCTCGCTGCACCGCCCGGTGCGCTTCATGCGGGTCCCCGACGAGAGCCACGAGCTGACCCGCGGGGGCACGCCGTTCCGGCGTGCGGAGAATCTGGTCCAGGTCCGCGACTGGTTCGACCACTACCTGGTCAAGGGCGAGCGCAGGCTGCCCGCACCGCCGAGGAACCGCGCCGGCCGGTAGGGGGCCGGGGAGGCCGTCAGGCGTCGCCGGGCAGGCGGCTCTGCGCGCCGCCGTCGCCCGCGGACAGGCCGTCTACCCGACGTCCGCCAGCCAGGCGTCGATCGCGGCGCGGAACGCCGCCGGCGCCTCGTACTGCGGGAGGTGCCCCGTGCCGGGGATCTCCACGAGGCGCGCCCCCGGGATCGCCGCGGCGAGGGCGCGGTTCCAGACCGGCCCGCACAGCCAGTCGTGCTCGCCCACGATCACCAGGGTCGGGCACTGGACCTCGCCCAGGAGGGGCCGGTAGTCGAGGGCGTCGCGCCAGCCCATCCACGCGTCGACGGCCGCGACGTTCATCCGCAGCTCGCGGCGGAGGCGCTCGATGTGCGCTTCCGACACGGGATCCTCGGGGTCCGCGAAGTAGAACGGCATGAAGGCGCGCATGCTGTCGACCGCGACCCGCTCCGTCATCGACAGGGTCTTGGAGGCGACGTCCCAGGCCGCCATCCCGGCCTCGAACCAGGGCCGGCCGCGGATCCGGTCGAGGGCGTGTCGCTGCTCGGCCTCGGCCGCTGCCGGGTCCACGAACCCCGAGCCCGGGTAGCCGTCGACCACGATGAGCCGGCGCACCGACGCCGGCCGCAGCGCCGCCCAGGCCGGGGCGAGCAGTCCGCCCCACGAGTGCCCCATGAGCGTCACCGGCCCGAGGCCGACGGCGGTCCGCCACGCGTCGAAGAACCGGACCAGGTCCTCGAGGCCGAAGCCCATCGCCTCGTCGGGCGCGGTCGTCCGGCCGTTGCCGGGCGCGTTGACCAGGTGGCAGCGGAAGCGGTCGAGCACGGGCTCGACGTCGGCGCGCGCCAGGTGCGCCGGGAGCCCCGGCCCGCCCTCCACCCACACGAGCGGCTCCCCGCCCGTCCCGAGCGCCTCCCACTCCACCGCTCGGCCATCCGCCAGTCGGGTCAGGTTCGCCAGCTCGATGTCGAGCAGCGGCATGTCGGCCCCGTCCATCGCACGCCCTCCTGTCTGGGCGGAGTGTGCGCGCACCGCCCCGCGCCCGTCAGGGTCGCCGCGCGGACTCGCCTCAGCCGGCGCCGAGGTGCCGTTCGATGCCCTCGAGGCGGGGGATGCCGGGCACGGTCCGGGCGAGGTGGTCGAGCACGACCGACGCCTGGCGCAGCTTCTCGTCGGTGCTGAAGGAGGCGTGGCCGGTCGAGTAGGTGTAGACCTGCGGCTCGAGGCCGCGGGCGCGCATCCGGCCGACGTAGTTCCACACCTGGCGGATCGGGCACCGCGAGTCGTTCTCGCCGGCCAGGATGAGCAGCGGGGCCCGGACGGCGTCCACGTACGTGATGGGGGAGCGTTCCAGGAACAGGTCGGGCTTGGTGGTGGGGTCCCCGCCGAACAGCGAGCGGTCGAGCGCCTGCAGCGACGGCGACTCGTCCTCGAAGGCGGCCACGTAGTCGGCGACCGGCACGCCGGCGATGAGCGACGCCCAGCGGTCCGGATGCCGGCCGGCGCCGAGCAGGGTGACGTACCCGCCCCAGGACCAGCCGGCGAGCACCACGCGCGCCGGGTCGGCCAGGCCCCGGGCCACCAGGTCGTCGAGCCCGGCGATGACGTCCTCGAGCTCGAGGAAGCCCACGTTGCCGATCAGCTCGTCGCGCCAGGCCTGGCCGTAGCCGTCTGAGCCTCGGTAGTTGACCATGGCCACCAGGAAGCCCGCGTCCACGTGGGCCTGGATGTCCGGCACCCAGCGGTCCATGTCGAGCATGTGCGGCCCGCCGTGGACGCGCAGGATCACCGGGTACGGGCCCTCGCCGTCCGGCCGCACGGTGAACCCGTGGACCCGCTGCCCGCCCGGGTTGGTGAAGAACCAGCTCTCGAAGACGCGCCCGGCGGGGGCGCGGGGCCCGTCGGGCTCCAGGAGGGGATCGCCGACGCCGACGGCGCGGAGCTGGGCCGGATGCTCGCCGTTGTGCCCGCGGTACCAGACCTCCCCGTCGGGGCGGACGGCCGCCGCGGTGATGGAGCCAGGCTCCGTGGCAAGCAGCGTCGTGGTGCCATCGGCGAGGTCGTGGCGGTGGAGCCGGTGCCGGCCCTCGACCAGCTGCAGCAGCAGGAGCGCAGTCCCGTCGGGCCACCAGCCCGCGACGTCGAGGTCGCCCTCGAGCCCCGTCGGCAGGTCCGTCACCGCACCGGACGCGACGT
>JAJYGO010000004.1 GCA_021785115.1 Chloroflexota bacterium
GAGGAGGCCAAGAAGCGAACGGAACCAACGACAAATACCCCGAGTGAGCAGTAGGCGATGACAACCGATGGGGAAGTGTAGTTGTCGTCAACGGGGAGAAGTAGTTGACGTCAGGCAAGCATCTCCCGACCGAACTCCTGTGGACAGAAGATCCCGCGACACACGAGCGCGTGAGGGTCGAGGCCGGCCAGCTGCGCGAGCGACACGTGCGGATCGGGCAGCACGTCCCGATCAGCCCCGGCGCCGTACCGCGGTTCCTGGAGCGATTCGAGGAGACATACGGGAAGCTCGGGACGACGGATGCGATCCTCGCCGTCGCTGCTGCACATCATCGACTGCTGTGGATCCACCCGTTCGTGGATGGGAACGGACGCGTTGCGCGCCTGATGTCACACGCGATGCTCCTGTCGGCACTCGACGCGGGGGCGATCTGGTCGGCCGAGCGCGGGCTGGCGCGCGACGTCGTGTCGTACAAAGCGCAGCTCACGAACTGCGACCTGCCTCGACGGAACGATCTCGACGGCCGCGGCGCTCTCAGCGAGGAGGCGCTGGCGGAGTTCACGGCCTTCTTCCTCCACGTTTGCATCGACCAGGTCAGGTTCATGGAAGAGCTCGTCGAGCCGAACCGCCTGCGCATGCGGATCCTGCTCTGGGCCGAGGAAGAGGCTCGGTCAGGCCAGTTGCCAGCGAGAGCCGGGGCGGTTCTGGAAGCAATCCTCTTCCGCGGAGAGCTCCCACGCGGCGACGTCGCCGCGCTGCTCGGCACGACCGACCGGCACGCACGGCGGATCGTGGCCGCGCTGGTCGAACGAGGTGTCGTGGCCTCGGAAGGACGCGGCCCGCTACGCCTCAGGTTCCCGGCGGCGCTCGCGTCGCGGTGGATGCCGGGGCTTTTCCCGGAGAGGGAGGCGTAGCGGGCCTCGGCGCAACCTGAGGGAGCGCATCCGACGGATGACTCCGTTGCATCGTGCTCTACTCGTTGCTGATCTCAGCCAGCGAATGACGCCCCCGCATGAGCCGCTGGACCCGCGATCATGCTTGCAAAGGAAAGTACAGACGCCACGTGAGCATGTAATCCAGCGCCGTGCGGAGTATCGCGATGCCGCATATCGTGAGCGCACACTTCGTAATGTTCTGCGGACTGCCGGTCGTCATCCATGGAACGATGTCGTAGTACTGCATCAACCCAAACAGCAGCGCTGCGGTGAAGAAATTGATGGCAGCCCAACGCAATTCGGCCCTGCTTGCGCCCCTCTGTGCGAACGCGAGATGCGCGAGGACTCCCCATCCCACGTCGACGGCCATCAGCAACGCATAGCCCTGCACAAACCTGATCGGCTGGTTTACGAGCGCGCCGAGCGCAATGAACCAACAGCCCTCGATAAAGAGGATTATAAAGTCCGCAAGCAAGGCGCCATCATTGAGCGTGCCGGCGGTCGCGCTGGCGTGCCGGTCATCGAGATGCCGCATCGCTCCATGGTAGAATGGCAACAGCGTCGCGACGTATGCAATACACAAGATGAACGTGGTCGGCAAAAACGGCAGCACGCGGCCATTCGGGTCGACAAAGTTGTAGATTGCGGCGGACAGGCCTAATCCGACAACGACCGTGAACAAGTTTGCCAAATGCCGGACGGATTGCTCGCGCGGATTCATCGTGCAGGCTCGCTTTCTCAGTACCAATCCGTGTCGAACGTGTGCTCGACGTGCCGCGCGTGGCCTGCGCTGCGGCACACGTTCACGAATGGGCAGGCGGAACGGCCCTCCCTCTCGACCAACAGGTGATGATAGCGTCTCGGAAGGCGCACCATGTCGGTGAAGCGGAAACATTGCGGCGCACCACGAAGGCAGATGTTCCGAAACACGTTCCAAAATAAGTAATGGAGCTGCATCGCTGTTGCGCCG
Source organism: Chloroflexota bacterium (assembly GCA_021785115.1). The sequence goes on from JAJYGO010000004.1 coordinate 1,906, forward strand.
CCCGCATGTCGTGCGATCTCTAAGATCGCATCGCGCACGGCGGCCCTGATCTGAACGTCGTCCTCCGCAGACACAGCCTCACGCGCCAGGATGCGCCGATCCAGATCCGTATCCGCAATACTTACTGTGTCTAGGCGCAGGTGGCCGCGAACCTCGTGGTAGTCCACCGGAGGAGGAAGAGCGTCGGAATCCGCGTACCTCCAGCCGGCGGTATTCGCCATCAGGCCGAGCAAGAATACAGACTTCTTCTGCACGGGGTCGTTGTACGCGCGGAACATGTGCAGCAAACCAATCATACTCAGCGTGCCCGTTGATGCTCGGCCACCGCATGCGTCATATAGGTCGCGCAAGGTTTCCCAGCCGTGGTCCTGCATTCCACGACCAAGGTCGTTGATGAGCGCAGTGCGCTCCTCGAGCCGAGACAGGGCGCCATCGGCTCCGGCGAATAGCTGACTAAACTCCGACACCTGAAGGTCTCGCCACCGGCGAGGCGTCGAAAGGGTAGCGTCGCACCGAACCTCCAGCGCAAGCCTACGTGTCAGGTAGTCCCATCCTCGCCAAGCAGCGCCGCCAATCTGGCCGGCAAGCGATTGCGTCTGATGGCAAACGGCAACCGTTAGTAGATAATAGTTGCCGAGGGCTCTCTCGCCGAGCCCGAGGTCCGGGATCTCGTCCTCAACGTCCGCCGGGATTCCTGCGTGCGAAAGCAGTTCAGCTACGCGCATGCACGCGTCGCGGTCGACTATCACGCGGCCTGGGCCACTCACACCGTTCCTTGGCCGCAGTTCATACGGAGGTCGCGCGCCTCGTGCGACGTCGTGGGACGATACGCTCGAGAACGAGAATCCGATCCAGCGGCGTGGCGCGGCCCTTCCGCTCCTCCCCCCAGATCCGTGTGGTCTTGGTAGTGCCGTCGAACGCGTCGACGTGGATGTTCAGCAGCTTGAACGGCGCGAGGCCGTGCAGCTCGTCCCACACGCGCTCGGCCAGCTCGACATGAGTCCCGTATTCGACGACGTCGCCGATGACAAGTGCGAGGGGCGCGCCGGGCCGCAGGACCTCGGCCGCCGACGACAGGAAGCTCGCCATGAACGACAGGTAGCGATCGAGCGAGTCCGTGTTGTCGAGCGTTCGATCGACGCTGGTGGGGTCCAGCCCGAGGAACCACAACCGGATCCAGTTGAACGCGCCATACCGGAGCACGCCGAGATATGGCGGCGAGGTGACGATGCCGTCAACGTACGAGACGCAGGCGCGCGTCATCAGATCCGGCAGGTGCGTCGCGTCGCCGTGCAGCACCCGTGCGCGCGGAAGGGAGGGGAGCGCACCATCTCGGAGCAGCCATCGGACGCGCTCCCGGATCTTCACGAAGGCGTCGGCGGGCGGCTGTATGAGCCGGTGGCGCTTCACGAACTTGCGAACGTACTCGGGTGACATGCTGAACGTATTCGGCATGTCGATCGAGAGGTACGCGCTGCCGCCGGTCTTCCTGAACTTACCGTGCATGATGCCCAGCACGGCTCCACGGAGGAACCGATCCACCGGGTCGGTGGCGTCCAGCTCCGCGCGGAGGTACGCGAGCTGCGAGAGCGTCCGCGGATGAAAGATGACCCGGACGCCATCGGGCACGTCGTCGAGGTCGGCCCGCCCGCGGTAGTTGCGGGCAAGGTGCAGGAGGCGGTCGAGCACGTCGTCGAGGGTGACTGGTGCCATCTTCGCCGTCGCGAGCGCAACCGCGAGCGGGTTCAGGTCGACACCGACTGCCTCGCGCCCGGAGAGCACGGCCTCGACGAGCGTCGTCCCCGACCCGCAGAACGGGTCGAGGACGATGCCACGACGCTTGATCACCTGCTCGATGATCCGGCGCGGTACGATCGGCGGGAAGCACCCCAGATAGCTGCACATGCTGTGCAGCGCGTGACGCTCATCAGCCATCCTGCCTCCCGCCCCCGTCCACGCCACCACTTTGCCATGTGGGTACGACTACGCCGCGGCCTCTCCCTCCTCGTCCTCGGTGCGGCTCGCCGAGGAGATCGAGTGCACGACGGTCTGCGCGACGCGGTCGAGCTCGCGGGCCTGGTAGTCCTCGAAGTCCTTGCCGTCGAGCTTCGACGGCGTCTGGATCTCGCCCTGGTGCTGCGCCCACGCGTAGAAGGCGGTGTAGAGGAGGAAGCTGTTCCTCATCCGCTTGACGCCGACCTCCTGGTACGACCCCGACTGCAGCAACCGCGTCAGGTGCCGGTTGTCCATGTTCACGAAGATCTTCGTGTCGGTGCCGTCGTCCGCGACACCCGCCACGCTGTTCGCGTCCCAGCCGTGCTTCGGCCACTCGTCCTTGTAGACGGGGATCGGGTCGGGCACCTGCACCTTACCGCGCGTCGAGGAGCCCGAGGCGGGCTGCTCCTGCGGCTTCTCGATCTTGAACCCGATTTTGCTCGTGAACTGCTTCTCGTCGGGCGTGAAGAGGAACACCGTGAGCGTCCCCGTGTCGCCGTCCTTCGCCGTGCTCGACGGGCGCACCGTCATACGCGCCCGGCCGCCGACAAAGTCCGAGCGGCTCTCCATCGTAACGACGCCGTCCGGATCGCCCGCGAGCGTGAGCTTCGCGTGGACGTGCTTGCCCAGATACCCGTCCGGCGCATCGCTCTCGAGCCGGATGAGGCCGTGGCGGTCGAGCCGCAGCGGCATGGGCTTCTGCGTGTTCGCGATCTTGATGAAGCTCGGCTCGTCCGCCGTCTTGAGGGGCGCCAGCGGCTCGCGGCTCCCGGGCGACGACGGCTTCCGTCCCGCGGTGGAGGTCCCCTTGCCCTTGGCGAAGAGGTCCGCGCCCGCCTTGAACCTCTCCATCAGACGCGCGAACCGCTCGCGCATCTTCGCCTGCTCCGCCTCGGAGTGCTTCGCAAGCAGGCGCTCCTTGCGGTCGCGGTCGAGGCGCACGAGCTCCTCGTCCTCGGCGAGCGCCGCGCAGATCGCCTCGCGCATCTCGTCGAACAGCGGGAGCTGCTTGAGGCGGTCCCGCGTGGTCGAGAGGAGCTGCCGGCGCGCCGACGCAGAGAGGTGGTCCAGCTCGACCTGGATGATGAGGTACTTCGACAGGTAGGGCAGCGCGAGGCGCTCCGAGATGAACCGCCGCTCCTCGGTGCCGTGCGTCTGGCCGTTGAACGTGAACGCGATTGGTCGGTACGGGTCCACGTAGGCGTCGATCGGGGCGCCCCCGCGGGCGTCGGGGTTGGGCTTGATGACCCAGTAGTTCACCTTGACGACGGTGTCGCCCTCCGACGGCCCAAGCTTCACGTCGACGCTGCTCTGGTACTCGACGCGGTCCTTCTTGTCGTCCATCAGGCGCGTGTAGTTGCCGGCGATTGTGCGCCGGTCCGCCTCCTTCCCGTCGAGCATCGTCGTGCGGCGCTCCTCCGCCCAGAACGGGAGAACGGGGTCGAACATCACGTTCTGGAGCAGCCACCACAGGCTGCCCGTCACCTGCGTGAGGCGCGCGGCGTACTGGTCGATGTGCATGTTGAAGTGCACGACCAGGGTGCCGGGCTCGAACTCCTCGACGGCGTCGGGCGGGATGGCGGCGACGTCGTTGGTGGGGAGGACGAGGTACTCGAATCGGCCGTTCTTGTTCGTCTTGGCGTCGAGATCGTTGTAGCGCGCGAACGTGACCACGACCTCGTCGGCGTCACCGCCATCGAGGAGATCGGGCTGCCGACGCGACACGATGAGCGCTCCGCCCGGCGAGAACGCCAGTGCGGTGGAGCCGCCCTGCCCGTACGCGCCCGCGAGGTACGGCTTGTCGATCTTGTTGGTCTCGTTCAGACCGAGGATGGTCTTCGGCACGAGGCGCGCCGGCAGCCCGACGCCGCGGTCGCGGACCTCGATCGTCGGCTGCTTCTTCGTCGCGCCATCGAGGATCCGGATCACGACGTCGTCGGCGAGCGCCTGCCGCGACGGCTTCTTCGATCCCTTCGCGGCCTGGATCACGAGGTTCGCGACGCGCCCACCGGGGACATCGAACCAATCCTCGACCGCATCGCGCGGCGACGCCGGGATAGTCTTCATCTTCTTCTTAGCGCGGAGACGGCGGAGCGCCTCGCGCTCGATCACCCCGTCGATCGCGTTCGTGACGCGTTCGACGAGCGCGTGCCCGGGGTCGCTCCCGATGTTGATGCTGCCGTAGTTGCCCTCGCGATCCCCGACGGGCCGCCAGCGGAAGCCGTGATCCCTCTCCAGATCCGCGACGATGTCGTTCGCCTGCGCCAGCGAGCGGGCGCGCGCCATCTTGGCCAGCAGGTCCCTAACCGCCTTCTTCATCCCAGTCTCCTCGTTTGGCCCCGTGGCTGGGTCCGGTAAGCCGCCGCCTAAATAGCCTGCACTCTTCCTGAGACAAGTTCACGCCGCATGCGCGAGCATCGAGACCTGTGTTCCGGGGAAGGGATCTCCTGGACTTGAGTGGTGTTTGGCGACTTCACTCGTAGCCCAGTTGGTCCCCCCTTCCGCTCTTTCTGATCCCGGTTCAGTGCAAGCTATTTAGCGCACGCGCAGTGCGCGACAGTACCACCATCTCAGAGGCGGAGGGTACCGCCGACACACGGGATTCACACCCACCCTGTAGTCCGCGTCCGTGAGACAGCGCCCGCGGACCGCTGGAGGGTCCCACCAGCCAGATGTCACCGGATTTTAGGATTCCTGGTAAGGACTATCCCGCTCCCCTCTGAAGTCGGGCCACCAACAAGACCGAGTTCGTGTCCCTATGATTGTGTGAATTCGGAAACTCGCGGAGGGTGAAAAGAGAAGGGAAGCTCCTCGGCGCCGGAATCCGGATGGCGTTCGAGACTCGAAGGTGGGGCATTTCTCCCCGGCGGCAGAGCGCGTAGAGACGCTCGAGTCCCTTCCAGCGCAGGAAGGTGTCCGCTACGAGACGCTCGTCCATCTGCGCGTCCTCGGCGTGTACGAAGGAATGCCTCCCGATGCGCGGCTGTTGATGCACCGCGCCCTCGGCGGTCTGGCCCCGCAGCGACACGACGCCGATGTCAGGCAGGGCGACGCCCTGCGACAGCAGTCGATCGATCTCGTCGCCGACACACCGTGCGGCTTGAGCGGGATCCGGACAGGGAACGGCCCGGAGCGTGGCGTCCCGGCGCGCCGCAACGATCGCCGCCTCGTCGCACGTGCGACCCAGGTATTTCTGTGCGAGCGCCTCGATCCCCGGCGGGCAGCGCCTGCCGCCCTTGAGGCGGCAGCGCGTCTGGACAGGTCCGGCGGCGGCGAGCGGTCTCCCCAGAATCCCTGGCCGGGATCGTGGAACGCCCACAGGCGCTGTCGGGCGAGGCCGCCCACGAGGCACCACGCCTCGAACGTCAGGTCCTGGCCCTCGTCCACGACCACCACGTCCCACTCCGGCCGGCACACGTCGCCTGCCCGCTCGTACGTGCGCCGCCAGTACTCGTTCCCCGCGTCCGGCGTCCGTGTGAGGCCATCGGCGGCGTCGACGATACGCTTCGCGAGGCCGCTCACGGTCTGGACCTCGACGCCGGTCCCGGAGAGGCGTTCCGCGAGCCAGGTGCGGAGCGGCTGCGTGAAGCACAGGAGCAGCACACGCTCACCCCCCGCGGCGTGGCGGCAAGCGGCCTCGGCCGCGATGAGCGTCTTGCCGGACCCTGCGCCCCCCTGGACCAGCACCCGATCGTTCTCGGCGAACGTATCGAGCACCTCGAGCTGGTCCGGCTCGAGCGCGAACCGGCTCTCCCCCAGCGCGCGGACCCGCGTGCCGAGCGACAGAGATGGCACCCACGTCTCCCCCTACATCTGGTGCAGCCGTTCGATCCAGCCGCCGCGCGCCGGCCCCGCGGCTGGCAGCGCCCGCTCGACGACGCTCGGCAGTACGTCGGGGAGCCAGGGCAGGTGGGAGCGCCCGATGACGACGCCCTTCAGCACGTCCTCGGTGGGCTGCACGTCGAAGTCGGTGTCCGGAAAGGCCAGCGCGGCGCCGTACGCGGGCGCCTCGCAGTTCCAGTCCAGCAGCCGCCGGACCAGCTTCCGGACGAACCCGTGCGCCTGGTCGAGCGGCGCTATTTCGAAGGCGACTCCGTTCGTGTACCAGCGACCGTCGCGCTGCTCGATCCGGCCGCCCTTCACCTCGAGGACGAGGAGACCGCGGTCCGGGTGCGCCAGGACGAAGTCCCCCTCGCCTATGTAGTTCTTCCCGTCGCGGATCCGCAGCGAATGCCACGCCGTCCAGCCGCCCGGGAGCCCTGACCGAAGCGCCGCCCAGACAGCCTTCTCGCCCTGCGACTTCGCTGGCCGAGGCTCCTCGGCGGGATACATGCGGCCGGGCAGCGGTGGAGGATCGCACGCAAGCCGGCGCATCTCCAAGATGACCGGCGCCGCGCGTCGGTCGCACCGGGATGCTGAGCACGGTCAACGACCCGATGTCCGCGCGCACCGTAAGGTGCTTGGCGAACGACGCACGCCCGCGGCCCTCCCGACGACAAAGCCCAGGATCACCATTGAACCTCTTCCTCGCCACTCGAAGCCTGACCGATCAACGAGAGGATCACCTGACGGAATTCCTGTGCGCCGCCCTAGAGCACGCCCCTCGTTTCCGAGCTGGGTACACGGATCTCGTCGTCGCTCCGCTCGCACGCAAGCGAGCTTGGGGTGCCGTCCAGATCGCTGCGGTACGCACCCAGGTCGACTTCGCCGACACGGGGTGCCGGCCGGACCTCGTCCTCGAGCTGTCCAACGGTAAGGTGATCCTTTGCGAGCACAAGCTACTCGCGCCACAGACGCTCGGCAGCGAGGAGGACCCTCGACCGCAGCTCGAACGGTACCTGGATCTTCCTGCGGATGGCCTCGCATACGTTCGCAGCAGCTGGCGCCCCCCAGGGGACGCTGTCCTCACTCACGATAAGTACATCCGACCTGCGGAACGAGAGCACTTCCTCTGGCAGGACTTGTTCCCGCTCCTGGTTCCCGGAGAGCACGTGATTACGGACTGGCTTCGGGAAGGGTTCGAGGCGTTGAACTTCACACCTCCCCGCCCGAAGGTGGGCGCGCTGGATCTGCGTGGCACCCGGGACCAGCTCGACGACGCGTTCAATTTCGCGAAGCTGTGGGGAAGGACCAAGAGCATCGCCTATCACCGACGTTGCCGCATCCAGACCGGGAGCAGGGTCGAGCTATACCTGTGGCCTACGGGATCCTGCGTTACCGAGGTGTTCCTCTCGCCGGCGAACCCAGGACGTTTTCTCTTCCGGGCGACGCCGCGCGAGGGGATGTTCGAGGCTGCGCGCGAAGCGCTGGAGCGGACTGCAAGCGCGCTGGCAGCCCAGCCTGACGTCTCGGTCGCCCGGCTGAAGCGCGCCGCCGGTATCGTGAACGTCCTCGACGTGGTGACGACGCTCGACTCGGTGCTTCCGAGTACTGCCGAGTCGACCGAGCAGATGGAAGCGCGTCTCGTCGAGTACGTCGAGCCCTTGCTGGTGGCGCTTGGCGTCGGCCGAGGTACGGCGCAGACTTAACTTCACACGGCGAGATCGCTGCTTGTGATCCCCGGCAAAGAGGGCGGTCCGCAACAGTCTTCATCTCTCTGTCATTTGGTCCCAGCTGGCGCTCGGCCGACCGCCCAACGGGCTCGCGGGTGTGCACATGTGGGCGCACTGACCGCGTGAGTCGATCACTCTGATTGTTCGGGATCATTTTCGCCCGGCCGTGGGACGTGACCGCGCACTCTCCGTGGCGTAACGTGCACCGCGCCGCTTCGTCCGTCCGGCACATGACAGGGGCGCACCGTGGACAATCGCAGCTCGTTCCCCAGTTCGATCGAAGATCTCGGGTCAAGTCCCGAGTTGTGTGTAAATCGGACTCACGGTGAAGCTCCTCGAGTGCTTCACGCGGCTTGGGCAATGTCCTCCTGATTCGATTGCAGCAGGGACATGTCGAGATAGCGGCGG
>JAJYGO010000279.1 GCA_021785115.1 Chloroflexota bacterium
GTCCCGCGGTCGAACCGTCTCGCGGCCGAACCGTCCCGCGCCGTCCAGCGGCCGAAGTTGCGCCGCATGCACTGGCAGCACACTATTGGCCCACAGCGCCCGATTCTCTGCGCAACGTGCACCCGGGGACTGCTATGCGGCCAGCTGGCCCCCCTCGGCACCTGGAGCCGGATCCCGGCCGCCGCGGGTGGCCTCCAGCGCGCTCGGCCACGCACGACCCCCGCACGTGCCGCTGCTGCGGGGATCGGATCCAGGGACGCGGACCCACGCGAACGGCGCAACGCGCGACATACCAGTCCCTGCAAGGTAATTACGCAGGGTCGGTCGCCACGCGACCCCGGTCGCCACGCAAGGCCGGCCGCCATGCGGCCCCGGTCGCCACGCAAGGCCGGTCGCCACGCGACCCCGGTCGCCACACGGCCCCGGTCGCCACGCAAGGCCGGTCGCCACGCAAGGCCCCGGTCGCCACGCGGCCCCGGTCGCCACGCAAGGCCCCGGTCGCCACGCAAGGCCCCGGCGCGTCAGCGAGTGTCGTGTGCGTGGTCTGGGCTCAGGCTCTGGAGCCGCGATCGAGAGGCGACCGATCCGAGGATCTCGACGAACGCCTCGCAGACGACGGCGAGGGTCCATTGTCGATCCGGTGCTGGACGGGCGAGCCGACGTGCGCCGTGGCGGCCGGGGCGATCGGCCGGAGGGCCTCAGGCCGGCCCAGGTAGTAGCCCTGACCGAGCGAGACTCCGAGCGATCGAAGCGCCGCGAGCTCGGCCTCGGTCTCGATCCCCTCGGCGATGAGCTGGCAACCAGTCGTCACCGCGAAGTGGCGCATGCCGGCGACGAGCGCCTGGCGGGCGGGGTCGGTGTCGAGCCCGGCGATGATCGCGCGGTCGAGCTTCACGAAATCGGGAGCGAGCTCGAGGATGTGGCGGAAGCTGGCGAAGCCGGCGCCGGCATCGTCGATCGCGAGCCGCACGTTGGGTCTGAGTGGCCGGATCGCGGCCCGGAGCGCCTCGTAGTCGTCGATCGCGTCGTGCTCGGTCAACTCGAGGATCGTCTGCCAGCCCCAGCGGCGGAGCATCGATCCAAGCGGCTCACCGGCGAGGACGAGCTCGGGTGACACGTTCAGGTTGAGGAGGGCGTTCGCGGGCAACGCTTCCGAGGCCCGAAAGGCAGCCTCGAGCGTCGCCGCCTCGAGTTCGAGCCCGACCCCGGCACCGCTCGCCTGGGCGAAGCGGACGTCCGGCGGAGTCCCGTCGTCGAAGCGGGTCAGCGCCTCGAAGCCGATCGTCGTCCGACCCTCGAGCTCGACGATCGGCTGGAATACGGTCATGAATGCGCCGCTCGCGATGATCGAGCGGATCTCGTCTCGCTCGGCGGTCCCGTCCGAGGCGCCCCGACCCGCGATCAACACGCGTTCGGTGGCCAGGCCGGCGAGGTTGGCCGCCATCCGCATCGCCACGACGTGCTCGGGGGTGTACGCGGCGGGCTTGAGACTCTGGACCTCGAAGACGCCGATCATCCGGCCGAGAACCGCCATCGGAACCGCCAGCGACGACTGGGGCAGTCGCGGGTCGACGTCGACCCTGAGGTTGACGACGGGCTTGCCGGCGAGGGCCGCCTGGAGGTCCTCGATCACGACTGGCTCTCCGGTCGTGATCGCCCGGCTCTGGGGGTTGTCGTTCATCGGCATCGGGGGCAGCGCCGTGACGTCGTCTTCCATCCCATCGCCGCCCGCGTAGACGCAGACGCGCTGCTGGCGGTCGGGATCGTAGAGGGCGACGAAGATCCCGTTCGTCGGCGTGCAGGTCGTGGCGTACGCGAGCAGGGCGCGATAGATCGAGCGGAGGTCGGGCGCTGCCGCGGCGGCTCCCGCCAGTGCGGCCAGACCGTCGAGCAATCGTCCGGGATCGGGAGCGGCGGCGCCAGTCGATGGCGCAGCCATGTGCCGGCGGACACGCGAGGGCATCGAGCGACCTCAACCTATCTCGACCGCTTCGGGCCGCCCCTTATGGTGAACGTACCATGGGTCCCTGCGCGCGTCCATCTTCCGGCTCAGGAGCCGCCACTGCGCCTCTGCTGCGCGACCGGATCGACGATGACCTGCTCGACGCGGTCATCGTCACCATGGGAACGCACGCCCACCGCGAGGCAGACGGTGTCGCGGTGGTGCCGGCGGCGCTGCTCGGGCCGTAGCGTGACTGGCGAGCCCGCAAAGATGCTGCCCCTCGCATGGTCGGCCGTGGTCATCGTGCGTGGGCGAGGAGCCTCTATCGTACGGTCCGCTTTCCGTGAGACCCCCCGTATCGTAAAGTCTACTTGCCAGTAGTCCCCCTCTATCGTAAAGTCTCGCTCATGCTGACGCCCGACCAGATCAACGCTCTCAATCCCTGGTGGACCGATCCAACCTGGGATCCAGCCAGCGACGTGCATCTGGCCGCGGCTGCGCAAGCGCCGTTCACATGGGACCCTCGACCCTTCGATGCCGCTGACGTGACGTCAGGAGCGGTGTTCACGCTCCGGGGGCCTCGCCAGAGCGGCAAGACGACGCTGACCAAGCGGCTGATCGCGGAGCGCGTGGCCGCAGGGCGGGCGCACCGAACGTGCTTTCTGACCCTTCGCATGGTCGCGACGCAGGATGATCTCAACGAGGCCCTGGAGACTGTTCTCCGCCTGTGGCCAGACGACCAGCATCCCTGGCTGTTCGTCCTGGACGAGCTCACCTTCGTGAAGGGCTGGGCCAACGTCGTCGGCCACCTTCACGAACACAACCCGTCGTTCAAGCGGGCGACCGTGCTCCTCACCGGTTCATCGGCCGCCGATCTTGTCGAGTCGGCGGATATCCTCCACGGTCGTCGCGGCCGCGGCCGCCATCCGCTCGATCGGCTGCACACCGCGATGACCTTTCGCGACTACGTTGCAGCTCGGGCCCCAGCGGCCCTGCCACCGGAGCGGATCTCCCTGGGCCAGATGCTCACACCCGAGGGTCGCCATGCCGTCCTCCTGGCGGCCCTGCGAGCCACCGAGCTCGACCAGTATCTGGGCGAGTACGCGCTTTCTGGCGGCCTGCCGGCTCCGATCGCCGACATGCTCGCGACACATGCCGTCGATCCTGGAACCGTACAGGAGCTCTGGCGCGGGCTCTCCGCCGACGTCAGGCGGCTCGACCGGAGCGAAGATCGTCTCGAGAAGCTGCTGTCGCGACTGGTCGTCGCTCTCGGATCGCTCACCAACCTGAGCGATCTCGCCGTGCACATGGGCGTCACCAAGCCAACGGCTTCGAGCTACCTCGACCTCCTGGCGAAGTCCTTCGGGCTCATGGTCATCCATCAGCCCGATCCCAGGCGTCAAGGCGGCCCTTCGCCGACGAAACCGCGGAAGCTCTACTTCGGCGACGCCGGATTCGCCGCCATCCCCAGCATCCTCGGCGGGCCGACGCCAGCGCTGCCGGCCCTTGTCGAGAATCTCCTGGCGATCGCACTGTTTCGCCACGCGGAGCGCGATGGCCTGGAGCGCTACTCGGCTCCTCGGCGTCTCTTCTTCTGGCGCAGCAGTGACGGTCGGGAGATCGACTTCCTGACCGAGGTCGCGGGGCGCAACCTCCCACTCGAGAGCAAGTACGCAGTCGCCCCGACCGGCAAGGACTACGAGAGCATGACCAAGGCCTTTGGCCGGGGCGTCATGGTGAGCCGTCGGACGACGGTCACCGATCGCGAGATCCTCACCGTGCCCGCCGGGGTGCTGCTGTCCCTGCTGGGATAACGCTCAGGGCTCGATGCCATCGGGAGCACGCTATCCGGCCGCCAGGGCCGATTCGCTGCGTAACTACCGCCCGGGGAACCGTATGCACTGACGTCGCCGTCTCGCCGCTCGCCGTAGCCCTGGGAGGCGGCCCGCTGTGGCACGCACCCCGCCACTCACGCACGCGCCCGTGCCCCGCGACGCGAGGCGCACCACGCGCACCCGCTCGCGCGGCGCAACTTCCTGGATAACGGTCCCCCCATGACCGATACACAAGAACCGGGAGCTGCGGGGTGGGTCATACCGCGGAGCGCAAGCAGCCTGGCGAACCCTGGATCGCCACGCCGACCACGGACCGCGATGAGTCAGCCAGCCTCGTCACGGCCCGCGTACAGGACCAGGCGATTGGCGCGCAGGGCGGCGGCCACACCGTCCGGCGTGCTGTGGCCGAGTCGCACGAGCAGGTCGACCTGCGGCGTCGTGCCGAGCCGGTAGCGGCGATCCGCGGAGCGGTGCACCAGGCTGGCGGCGGCGAGTCGGCCGGCTGCTGCGTCGACGGAGGCCAGAGGGGCCTGGGGCGCGTCGGCGATCGCGGACAGGCGGAGTCCATCAGGCGCCTGGCCCAGGGCGGTCAGGGCGCGGACGCCGAGTGCGGTCGGAAGTTCGTCCAGTGTACGCATTGCTACGTTCCGATCGTCGCATCTTGTGTAGTCGGCTCAAGCGGACGGAGGTTGGGTTCCTGCCATCCTGCCGTTGGTGGTTGAGCCATCGTCTCTGGGTCGACGAGGACGATCCGCCCCTCCCGATGCGCGACCTCCATCAGCCCCGGGGTGAAGCCGGATCTGCTGACCAGAACGACGACCGGGCGTCCGACCTTGATCCCGGTGACCTGAGCGAGGGCCGGGAGCTTGAAGCGTTCCAGCTCGCCCAGGATTCCGATGTCCATCGGGTCCGAACGCCATCGAACCTCGCCGACCAGCACGACCTGCTTGCCCCGCATCCCGACGATGTCGATCTCCTCGCTCGACCGCTCGTTCGTCCGGCGGAACTCATCGAGGGCCGGCCCCCACCAGGCGCCCACCCGGGTCGCATTGACGATCCGAGCTCGTCGCACCCACTCCCGCGCGATGTCCTCGATGGTCGGGGCCAGGTGGCTCGCCAGGGTCGGCAGGATCTCGTTCTCGATCACGACCTGCGGGTCGAGCCCAGCCTCCAGGTCTGCCTGGAACGGGAACACGTAGCGGAACCAGAAGCGGAGGAATCCATCCGACAGCGCGTAGAGCCGAGAGTGGCTCACCCGCCCTGGGTCCGTCACGGGGAAGCGCGGGGTCACCAGCCCGAGCGCTTCGAGAGTCGACAGGTAGCGACCGACCTTGTCGTAGTCGACGCGCGAGCGTTTCTGGATGTCTCCATAGCCGGCCGGCCCCACCGCCAGTGCCGACAGCAGGCTGAAGTGAACGGCCGGGGCCTCGAGCTCCTGGCCGAGAATCGCCCGCGGTTCGTCGAAGAGGGGGCCGAGCGGATCGAGCGAAAGCTCGGCCAGTCTCGCGACAGGGTCGGTGGCTCCGGCGAGCTCCGCCAGGTAGCGGGGCATGCCACCCGCGATGCCGAACGCTGTCAGCAGACGGTCCGCAGGCCCATCGCCCAGCAGGAGCCTGGCGTTCCAGAAGTCGAGCGGCCGCATGCGCAGCGGCTGGACTCGGTCATGGAGTGGTTCTCGCTCCGCGAACAGGCGCTCCATCATGCCGACATGGCTGCCGGTCACGATGAGCTTCAGCTTCGAGCCGGCCGCCTCCTCCTCCATGACCTTGAGAAGGGTCGACGGGAGAGCCCGGTCCACGCGCAGGAGGTTGGGCAGCTCGTCGATGATCGCAAGCCGGCTCTCTCCCCGAGCTCGCCCGTAGAGGAGTCGGAAGAACGTCTCGATGTCGGGCAGGTCAGGCCGTTCGCCATCGCGCTCGAGCACGCGCGCGAACGTCGCCAACTGGTCAGCAAGATCCCGAGTCGTCGCGACGAAGATGTCCGCCTCGCGACCGTGGGCGAAGGCTCGGAACAGCCACGACTTGCCAACACGCCGCCGCCCGAAGATCGCCAGGGCCCGTCGCTCCTCGGTCTTGTCGAACCACGTGCGGAGCGCGGCGAGTTCGTCCTCGCGGTCTCGGAAACGGACGATGCTCTCGAAGTCGTAGACTGCCATCGGCGGACTTTACTCCGGCGTTCTTTACCATGACGTAAAGACTTTCGGCGCACCGGCCGGCTCGTGTCACGGGCTTCTCCGGCGGTGCTGCTCCGGCGGTGCTGCTCCGGCGGTGCTGCTCCGGCGGTTCCTCCACTGGTAGCGGCAGCGGTCGCGGTCGCGGTCGCGGTCGCGGTACCGCTCAGGTCGCCGCCACCGCCGGCCAGAGAGACGGCGCACGCGCGCGTACGGCTCCGCGGCTGGGCTGCTCGTCGAACCGAGCCAGCACCTGCCGCGCGACACGCCCGGTTCCTGGCCCGGTTCCTGCGCCGTTTGCAGGGGGGGGCACACTAGCCGGCCGCGACAGCCCATTCCCTGCGTCGTTTGCACGGGGAGCACACTAGCCGGCCGCGACAGCCCATTCCCTGCGTAACTACCACCCGGGGACCGGTATCCGCGGATCGCGCCGTCTCGCCGCTGGCCGGGGCCGTCTCGCCACTCGCCGGGACCGTCTCGCCGCACGCCGGGGCCGTCTTGCCGCTCGCCGAGGCCCCGGCGGACGGCCCGATGCGGCACGTGCGCGGTCATCCACGCACGGATCGGGCGCCCGTCACGCACCCGCGGCACTCACGGGACGCGCCTTCGGCACGCGCACCCGCTTGCGGGGCGCGAATTGTGGCACACCGGTCCCGCCATGATCGTTACGCGAAGATCGTCGGACCGGGGCAGTGCTCGCGCCCAGGAACGAGAGCGCGGCGATCGGCCCGGCCGGTGCGCGCAGCCAGTGCCGCATGTCAACCGCGCCGGTCGGGTACGCCGCGCGGAGCATGGTCCCGTGCGCCCGCACCCGGCTGCGGTTCGCGGCGCTCTCCGCCACGAGCAGCCAGACCCCGACCTGTGCCGGCACCCATCCGTGGTCGCGCGCGATCCGCGCGGCCAGGCGGCCCTTGGTGTCGAGCCTGCCCACTGTCTCCTGGACGTCGACGATCTCCGTCTTGAGCTCGATCACCAGCAGCATGCGGCTTGCGGCGTGCCAGGCCAGCACATCCACGATCCCGCGCTCGCCAAAGATGGAGAAGCTGACCTCCGGCAGGATCGTCCAGCCGGGCAAGGAGGCGAACATGCGCGCCACCGCCTCGTGCATGGCCGAGTGGCGCGCGCTTACGAGCCGATCGAGGTCCCCACCCCGCCAGCGCGCGAGCAACTCGAGCCGGACGTCGAGCGCGGCCGCCACCGCGCGCAGCGTGGCCACGGACAGGTGCTCGAAGTGGCCCCGTTCGAGCCGCGAGACGGTAGCCGCCGACACGCCCGCCTCGCGCCCAAGGTCCGACTGGCGCCAGGTGTGCCGGATCCGGAGCACCCGGATAGTGCCGCCGATCCGCTGGTCGTCCATGGGGCGAGTGTGGACGAGGCCCCTTACCCGCGGTTTGGCACCGACTTACCCGCCGATTGGTGTGACGGGCCGCCGACACCTGCCGGCCGGCCACGGCCGGGGCCGCCGCGTGGATCGCCAGCCAGGCGAGAGGGTCCCGCATGGCGGTGTTTCCGGTATGGAAACGCCTCGTGGGCGCCTTCAGGTCCGGCCGGTCGCGGCGCGCAGCGCGTCGCCCAGCATCGAGGCGAACATCGCCTCCGTGGCGCGATGGTCTCCGCGCATCGACATCTCGGCCGCCCCGGTGAAGAGCACGTCGTCGGGTCGCGGTTTGATCCGAACGAAGGGCGGAAGCCCGTAGCGCACGGCGATCCAGTTCGCCCACACCCGCGCAGTTCGTCCACTGCCGTTGCCGAATGGGTGGATGCGGATCCATTCGCCATGGGCGTAGGCACACAGGCGCACGACTGCCGCGACGGCCGGAGGAGATGCGCCGACGCTGCCAGGCGGGACCACCGCGTCCAGCGCGGACACGACGGAGGCGGTCGCTCGCACGAAGGCGTCGAGCGCCGCCGGGACCTCTCGTGCCCGCACGCCGCGGGAGGTTCCAACGGCCACCTCGTAGTCGATCAGGCATGGGAACCGCGGATCGCTGTCGCGCACATTGCCGACGTAGTCGGCATGCGGCACCGCGACACGATCGTAGATCCGGCGGTGCCACTCGAGGGCGATCGCCAGCGACGGCGCCGGCCGCGCACCCGCGTCGGCCTCGACCACAGGCCAGAGGTCCCTGACGTTGGCGATGATCCGGGGCAGGTCGCTGGGGCGCTCTTCGTTCCAGTCCGGACAGGGTGGCAGGGTCACGCCCCGACCTCGAAGGCGCGCGCGACCTCAGGGGTCAAACCCCGACCCCAGGGGTCACGCCCCGACCTCAGGGGTCAAACCCCGACCTCAGGGGTCACGCCCCGACCTCAGGGGTCAAACCCCGACCTCAAAGGCGCGCGCGACCCCGAAGGGATCCTCGTCGACCTGCGTCCGGCGGGCGGCGATCGGCTCCGGGAGCCCCTCGGCATCGGCGAACGCGGCCCACGCCTCCGCGCGCCCCTCGCCGCGATACGAGCGCAGCAGCTCGATCGTTCTCGACAGGCTGCTCTCGAGGCCCAGCGCAAGCACCTGGAGTTCGCGCTCGATCATCTCTTCCGCGAGCTGGTTCATCGACGTGTGCCGCCGCTCCGCAATGACCCGCAGCAGCTCACGGGTGCGCGCGTTCTCGAAGCGCAGCGGGAAGACGGATCGGGTGGGGTGCTCGGCAGGCATGTCGATGATGATAGGTGCACGATGTCAGATGTCAAGAAGTGATGTCATCGGCGCACCGGCCGAGAGCACGGCGCCCCCCTCTCGACCGCCGCGCCATCGGCGGACTCTGCGGACTTTGCGGCGTTTGCACCCGCAGCACGCTATCCGGCGCCAGGGGCCGGTTCCCTGCGGCGTTTGCACCCGCAGCACACTATCGGCGCCGAGGGCCCGTTCCCTGCGTAACTACCGCCCGGGGACCGGTATCCACGGATGCGCCGTCTCGCCGCTCGCCGGGGTCCCAGCTGACGGTCCGCGGCGCCACGCACCCCGCCACTCACGCACGGGCCCGGGATCGCCGGCGTGACGCGCGCCGCGTGCACCCGCCCGCGAGCCGCAACTTCCTGGATAACGTTCCCGCCATGGTCGATACGCAGGAACCTCACTCGGACGGCGAGCCGCACGCTCAGCCGAAGACGACCGTACTTGACGGTGGCGATTCCGTCGCTACCATCGTTGCTATCGGCAAGCACCATACCTTGATTGCCGACATGGTGGCAAACAACCTACCTCGATTGCCGACATGACGGCAGGAACGGGACCGGCTGGCCTCTCATGAACGACGCCCAACTCTTTGCCCGACTCTCCGACAAGTGCACCTGGTGGCGCGACCCGGCCGGATGGGAGCGGGGCGACCCAGACCTCAAGGCCGTCCGTGCGGCCTCGATTACGTACGAGCCAGCACCTCTGGCCGACATTCGACCCAACGGCCTGTACCTGCTGCTCGGCCCCCGGCGCGTCGGTAAGAGCGTCGAGCTCAAGCGGGCTATCGCGCACGACGTGTCGGTCGCCGCCAACCCGCGCTCCATCCTCTACTTCTCCTGCGACGGTCTTCGGGGCGATGACCTGCGGCGCATGCTTCACCTTGGACGGAGCCGCTTCCCCGCCATCACGGGGCCCCGACACTGGTTCATCGACGAAATCACCTCGATCGACGACTGGCACGCGATCATCAAGGACGAGCGCGACACGACGCCGTTCAGAGATGACTGCGTCGTCCTCACCGGGTCCTCCTCGGCCGGACTCCAGGACGGAGTTGCCAACCTCGCCGGCCGCCACGGCGAGCCGGCAGGCGCGGGCGAGCGCCTCCTGTTGCCGATGTCATTCCGCTCCTTCTGCGCCGTGACGGGCGCAGACGCCCACGTCCCCGCGATCTCGACGATGCGGCCGCGAGACGTGTTCAGCGACGCGCCGGCCATCCTCGAGGAGCTCCAGGTGT
>JAJYGO010000494.1 GCA_021785115.1 Chloroflexota bacterium
GTAGTAGGGCTCCTTGAGCACCCCGGGGATGCTCGTGTAGCCGAGGTCGAGTGGCGTGCCCCAGCGCGCCAGGTTGTACACCGCGTAGAACGCCATGGGGACGGCCAGCCCCACCGCGAAGGCGATGGTGGTGCGGACGGCGCCCGCCCAGGCCCCTCGCGGCAGCCGCGGCGGCCAGCCCAGCCCGAGCAGCAGGGCGAGGTAGAAGGGTGCCCCGAGCCCCACGGGCAGCCGGGCCAGGGTGGCGAACCCGAGCAGCAGCCCGCACAGCCAGGGCCAGCGCCGGTCGAGCGCCAGGATCAGTGCGCCAACCGCGAACATGACGGCGGTGGCGTGGCTGATGTACCAGGCCGTGCCTGTCACGGTGATGTACCAGAGGTCGGTGCCGAAGCCGAAGGTGGCCGTCAGCAGCGCGCGCACCTGGGTGGAGAGCCCGAAGCGGCCGAGCATCAGCCAGGCGAGGCCGACCCCGACGGCGCCGAAGAGGCAGCTGGCGTCCTGCTGCGGGAACCCGGGTCCGAACACGGCGACGAACGGCATGAGCACCACGGCCGGCATGGGCGGGTACGGGACGTAGTACACGCCGTCGTGAGGGATCAGTTCCGAGAGCCAGCTGGGGTGATCGGTGAGGAACAGGTTGCCGTGCAGGAACGCGTCGGCGAGGCGGGTGAAGTAGTCGAGCGCCGTCGCCTCCCGCGAGGCGGTAAAGAGGTAGATCGCCAGCGTGACGACCGTGACGGTGAGGGTCGACCAGTAGGACGATGCCCAGAGCGCGCGCCACCCGGCCCCGACGGCCGATCGGTCGAGTCGGGCCGCGATCTCGCTCGGTGTGGGCCACGGATGGAGGGGTTCGCCGGTTCCCTGCATGGCGCCAGACGATACACTCCCGCCGACGATGGACGAAGCACCGTCGGGCGGCGGCGGTTCGGCCGGCCTCGACACCTCCTCCGACGCGCATCACCTCGCCTGCCTGGCCGCCCTCGGCCTGTTCCTGCTCCTCACGCTGTCGGGACGGGCACAGGACCTGCTCCCGTCCCCGGCACGCATGGCCCTGGTCCTGGCGTGGCCGGTTGCCCTGGCGCTCTACCTGGCCACGCGCAGCGCGTCGATCGTGGCGGCGTACAGCATCGCCGGGGGGTTCGTGCTCCGCTGGGTCGACTTCTTCCCCGGCGGGGGATCCGACGTGCTCCCCGTGACGCGCGAGGCGATCGCCACTCTGCTCGCCGGCGGGAACCCGTACGCGCACTACTACGTCGCCGAGCGGCCGCCCGGTCCGAACTTCCCGTATCCGCCGTTCGAGCTCCTGCTCCACCTGCCCGGCTACGTGGGAGGCGGCCTGGTCGGGGTGCGTTTCACGGAGGTCGTCGCCGCGCTCGTCGTGCTGGGGATCTTCGCCTGGCTCGCCCGCACGGTCTCGGTGACCGCCGCGCTCCCGGCGATGGCCGTCTACGCAGCACTGCCCAACCTCGTGAACCTCAGCGTCGACGCGAGCAACGACACCAGCACCGGCGCGATGCTGCTGGTGGCCGTGCTGGTCGCGGCCTGGGCGCTCCGCCGCCCCGCCAGCGGATGGCCGCTGATCCTCGCGGGCCTTGCCGGTGCCGCGGCGCTGGCCACCAAGCAGACCGCGGCGCCCGTGGTGCTGATGCTCGCCGTCTTCACGCTGCAGCACCTGGGATGGAAGGCTGCGCTGCGGTACGTCGGCGCTGCCGCGATCGCCCTCGCCGTGATGGCGGCGCCGTTCCTGCGGAAGGATCCGGGCGCCTTCATTGCGTCGATCACCGACCTCGCCCTGCACCAGGACGTGTACGGCTGGAACATCTGGGTCTTCGCGCAGTCCGTGCACTGGCCCGTCGCCAGCGTGGGGACGGCGGCGGAGTTCGGGGCCGCGTCCACCGTGGTGGCGATGCTCGTGGCGGTGGCGCTCCGCTACGAGCATCTCTCCCCGGCGGTGGCGGCCGGCGTGCTCGTGACGCTCGTGCTGCTGCTGACAGCCCGCTGGACCACGTACGCGTACTTCGCCGACATCGCCCCGCTCGTCCTGGCGCTGCCCGTCCTGGTCCAGCTCGACCGGGCCGCCGGGGTACCCGACGCGATGCTCCCCGGCGGCAGCTCCCACCTCCTGCACCCGCCCGGCCATGCACCGTGATCCCACGCTGAGCGATGCGGCCCCGTCCGGCCCGATTCCGCGCGACGGTGCCCGGCGCGGGCCCGCACGCGCCACGATCCTGCACGTCGACCTGGACGCGTTCTTCGCCGCGGTGGAGCAGCGTGACCGGCCCGAGCTCCGCGGCCTGCCCGTGGTGGTCGGCGGCGGAGGCGGGGCCGACCGGCGGGGGGTGGTGAGCGCTGCCTCCTACGAGGCCCGGCGGTTCGGCGTGCATTCGGCGATGCCGCTGCGGACGGCCGCGGCGCTCTGCCCCGATGCCGTCTTCCTCCCGGTGGACGGCGCGCGGTACGCGGCGGTGAGCCGCCAGGTCATGGCGATCCTCGGCCGGTTCACGCCGCGCGTCGAGCAGATCTCGATCGACGAGGCGTTCCTGGACGTCGCCGGGTCGGAGGCGCTCTTCGGCCCGCCCGAGGCGATCGCGGTCGCCATCAAGGCCGCCATCCGCGAGGAGATCGGGCTGACCGCGTCGGTCGGCGTGGCCGCCACGAAGCTGGTCGCGAAGGTGGCGTCCGACCTGCGCAAGCCCGACGGCCTGGTGGTGGTGCCGGCCGGCGACGAGGCCGCCTTCCTCGCCCCGCTCCCCATCGGGCGGCTCTGGGGCGTGGGGGAGAAGACACGGGTCGCCCTGGAGGACTTCGGCGTGCGCACCATCGGCGATCTCGCGGCGATCCCGCCCGATGCGCTGCGCCGCCGGTTCGGAGAGCACGGTGCGCAGCTGGCGGACCGGGCGCGGGGGATCGATCCCTCGCCGGTCGCCGAGCCGCAGGACGCACGGTCGGTCAGCCATGAGCACACCTTCGACGTCGACACGGGCGACCGCGAGGAGATCGAGCGGACACTGCTGGCGCTCTCCGAGGGCGTCGCGACGCGCCTGCGCGCGGCCGGGCTCCGGGCGGGCACGGTGGCGGTGAAGGTGCGCGACAGCGCCTTCGTCACGCACACGCGCCAGCGCGCGCTGGCCGAGCCCACCGACCTGGCCGATCCGATCTGGCAGGCCTCGCGGGAGCTGGCCCGGCCCCTGCTGCGCGGGATCCGGGTGCGGCTGCTGGGGGTGGCGGCCCGCAACTTCGCCGAGCCCGCCCAGCTGCCGCTCTTCGCGGCCGACGAGGACGAGCGGCAGCGCCGGGCGGTGGAGGCCGTCGACGCGATCCGCCGGCGCTTCGGCCCCAAGGCGATGACCCGGGCCCGGCTCATGGAGGGAGGGGTCCCGGAACCGTTCGAGCGCGATCCGGATCGGAAGCCGGGGGCGAGGGGGATCCGCGAGGAGTGACGCGCGGCGGGCTCGCGGACCCACGGCCACGATCGGGCGCCGAACGGCGGTCTCGCGGCGCGCGCGCCCCTTCAGCCCTGCTCGGCCACCGAGCCCTGGATCCGGTGCAGGATCTCGATGTATGCGCGGAGCTCGTCGTCGGTCAGGACGCCCATCCAGTCCTTCTCGTGGCGGTGGATCAGCGGACGCAGCGTGCCGAGGACGGCGAGCCCGGAGTCGGTGATCTCGATCGTCAGGCTTCGCCGATCGTCCGGGTTCGGTGTCCGCTCGACGAAGCCCCGCCGCTCCAGCGAGTCGACCACGCCGGTCACCGTGGCCCGTGTCACCTGCAGGTGGCTGCCCAGCTCCGAGGGTGACATCCGGCCCCGATCGCGGAGGATCCCGAGGACGAGTCCGCCCGCCGCGCTCACCCCCAGCGGGCGGAGCAGGCGGCCGATCCGGTCGAACAGCAGGTCGGCCGTCCGGATCGTGTTCATCACGGCCTCGGTCGCCAGGACGCTCCCATCAGGCGTCTGCTCGTAGAAGTCGTCGGGCATCTCGATGCGAGCCACGGTGCCCAATGATACGGCTATTGACAGTAAGGTGCCGAACGATATAGTTAGCCGCCTAATCGGTTGCGGATGGCGCGACCGGCGAAAGGAGCGTCCCGACATGGCGAAGGTGATCGTGCAGCATCACGCGGCTGACTACGACCGCTGGCACGCGGTCTTCACGGAGCACGAGGCGGTGCGCCGCCAGCACGGCGGGACCGGCCACGCGCTCTTCCGAGACGTCCAGGACCCGAACCTCACGATCTTCGTCGGCGATTTCGAAACGGCCGACGGCGCGCGCGCGTTCCTGCACGATCCCTCGCTGCAGGCCGCGATGGCCCATGCCGGCGTGGACGCCGCGCCGCAGGTCTGGATTGTCGAGGAAGCCGAGACGCGGAGCTACTAGCACGGCGCCCGGCTCGCGCCGGCAGGGACTCCTGCGGGTCCGGGCGCGCGTGACCGCCGCCGATACGCCACGCAGGCGACCTGGCCGCCGCTCACGGTCGGTGCCGGCCAGGGGACTCCGGCATCGGCCGTTCGTGGCCCCGTGGCGTTGCGAGTCTGCGCGGGCCCCTCCCATAGACAGGCAGCGCGGCCGGGTTCGTGCGCCGGCGGTTCCTCGTCATCGGACGGGCCTCTTGACATCGAACATCTGTTCTGGTTCAATCGGCGACACGCAACAGAACAGATGTTCTCACTCCGCCGAGGTGCCCCGGGACCGGTGAGACGACATGACCCGGAAGGAGCCGACCGATGGCCATGATCCCCGTCACGCCGCTCGAGGTTGACGTCCGCTGCGACTGGTTCGACGGACGGCCCCGTGCAGTTCGGATCGCCCGCGAGGCGTTCCCAGTGCTCGCAGTCACCCGGGTCCGCGACGAGTCCGCCGCGTATCCGGTCGCGGCCGGTCCTCGCACCTGCTTCGAGGTCGTCACGGCACGCGCACGCCTCGCCCTCGTGTACCGGCATCGCGACCGCCGCTGGCTCGTGGAGGCACTGGAGCCTGCGACGTCCGCGCAGGCACCCGGCCGCCAGACGCTGCTGGCGCCGGCGGCCTGAGTCACAGGCAACCGTCGTTCACGGCCGTCTCGCAGGAGCGCGGCGCGCAGGGAGCTGAGGCTCTCGGCCGCGTGCCGTCTGCCGGCACGTCGGTCGGGCGGCCCCATCGACCAGTAGCCCGGCGGACCGCGGCCCTTCAACCCCGTCGTGTGCCGGCACGCGTCGCGCGACGCGCCGGATGGTGGCGCGGGCCGTCGCCGCGGATGCGACAATCGTGCGGATGAGCACCGACGCCTTCGCCGACATCTCCGTCCACGAGTTCGGCGCGCGCCTGGCGTCGGCCGAGCCCGTTCCGGGTGGCGGTTCAGCGTCTGCGATGGCTGCCAGTTTCTCGGCGAGCCTCATCGCCATGGTGGCCCGCCTGTCAGAGGGACGCCAGAAGTACGCGCCGTACGCGGCCACGCATCGTCGTGCCCTCGCGTTCGCCACGCAGGCCGCGCAGGACCTCCTGGCCCTCGCTGATCGTGACGCGGACGCGTACGCGGCGCTGGCTGCGGCGCTCAGATTGCCACGCGAGACGGCCGAGGAGCAGGAGGCCCGCGCGGTGGCCATCCGGGCCGCGGCACGGGGCGCTGCCGAGGTGCCCCTGCAGGTGGTGCGGCTCTGCGCCGGGCTGTCGGCCGAGGCGGACGCCATGGCCGGGCGAAGCAACCTCAACGCCTCCAGCGACATCGGGGTGGCTGCGCTGCTGGCCGAGGCCGCCGGACGCGGTGCGGCGGCGAATGTCATGGTGAACCTGCCGTCCGTGGGTGACGACGCCTATACCGGCGAGATGACCGACGAGGTGATGGGGCTCCTCTCCGTGATCGAGGAGCAGTGCGCCCGTGCCCGCGAACGCGTCGGGTCGGGGCACCTGCGCGAGCCGGAGCCCGAATGACCCGGGCCGGAGCCCGAAGGCCAGGGGCCCTGGCCCGAAGAATCGGAGTCCGGGCTGCCATGCCGCGGCGCGACCTTCGCCGTCGCGGATGAGCCCACCGGCCGGCCGCCCGTCGGCACCCGCGTCGCCGGTCGGTCCGCCGCCCGCTGACGGCACGCCGTCGGGAGCCCCGACCGGGACGTCGCCTGCCGACGGTACGTACGCCGCGAGAATCCTGGCCGGTGCCCCGATCGCGGCCGCGATCCGTGAGCAGGTGGCCGCCGATGTCGCGGCGTTCCGGCGTCGCCACGGGTACGCACCCGTGCTGGCGATCCTCGTCCTCGGCCGGGATCCCTCGTTCGCGGTCTACGTTCGACAGATCGTGCGTGCCTGCGCCGCCGTGGGCCTGGAGGGACGCGAGGTCCGGGTGGCCGGCCGCCTCTCGTCGGACGCGGTGCGCCGGGCGCTCCTCGAGCTGGGGGCCGACCCGCACGTGGCCGGCATCATCGTGCAGCACCCGCTGCCCCGCGCTGTCCCGCTGCGCACGGTACTCGGCGCCCTGCCGCCCGCGAAGGACGTGGACGGGGTGACTCCGGAGAACGCCGGCCTGCTCACCCTGGGGCTGCCCGCGTTCGCTCCTGCCACTGCGCAGGCGACCATCGAGATCCTCGAACGCTCCGGCATCGAGCTCGAGGGCCGGCACGCAGTGGTGATCGGCCGGAGCCGGGTCGTCGGCCGGCCCGTCGCCCAGCTGCTCCTGCAGCGGCACTGCACCGTCACGATCTGCCATTCCCGCACGCGGGATCTCGCCCGCCACACGCAACAGGCGGACGTGCTCGTGGTCGCGGCCGGCTCGCCGGGGCTCGTGACGGGATCGATGATCAGGCCGGGTGCCACGGTCATCGACGTGGGGACCACGGTGGTCGAGGGCCGGGTCGTGGGCGACGTCGATGCGGCCAGCGCCCGCGAGGTGGCCGGTGCATTGACGCCGGTTCCGGGTGGCGTGGGGCCGGTCACCAACGCGGTGCTGATGCGGCACGTGATCCGCGCGGCCCGGGAGCAGGTGCGGGGACAGCGGGGCACCCGCAGGGGCTGACCGGGTCGCCGCCGAGCGCCGGCCGAATCGCCGACCGGCCCAGCCGAAGCGTGGGACGTCATCCTGCACTTGCGCCTGCCGGTACCATCTCGGGTCATGAGGCGCGTCCCCGCCCAGCCATGAGTGCACTCGCGTCGTACCGGGCGTTGCTGCGCAACGGCCCCCTGACCCGACTGCTGGTCGGGGAGTTCGCGTCGGGGATCGGCAACTGGCTCTACCTCGTCGCCCTGATGGTCATCATCTACCGGACCTCGGGCGCGGCGCTGCTGGGGGTGATCGGGGCGGCGCGGGTGCTGCCCTATGTCCTCTTCTCGATCCCGGCCGGCATGATCGCGGATCGCTTCGACCGGCGGTACGTGCTGATCGTCTCCGATCTCGCGCGTGGCCTGCTGATGCTGGTGCTTGCCTGGCTTGCGGCGGTGAACGGACCGCCGCTGGCCATGGTCGCGGTCGCGGTCTTCGCGACCTGCTTCGCCACGCTCTTCTATCCAGCGATCGGTGCGCTTCTCCCGAGCATGGTGCGCGATGAGACCGAGTTCGGCCCGGCGAACAGCGCGTGGCAGACCCTCGACATGGTTGCCTTCGTGGTCGGTCCCGCGCTCGGCGGGCTGCTCCTCGTGGGGAACAACCTGGCTCTTGCGTTCCTGCTCAACGCCGTGTCGTTCGGTGTGATCGCCGTGGTGCTGTCGACGCTCCCGTCTGCGCGGCCGAAGGGCGCCACCGCCGCGGAGGGCGCGGCCTCGCCCACCGCGCATGCGTCGTCATCCACGGCCACCGAGGCCGGGCCGCAGGAGATCTCCGGTCCCGCCTCGGCCGCGCCGAAGGCCAGCCTCCGGCGTCTGCCGCCCAGGCCGATCGCCGGGATCTTTGCGATCGATTTCGTCTCAAGCTTCGTCTCGCAGGCGCTCTTCACGCTGATCGTGATCCTGGCTGCACAGGTGTACCGCAGCGGCGACGCGTCGGTGGGTGTGCTGAACGCCGCGATCGGCGTCGGCGGCGTGATCGGCGCGGTGTCCGCGGGCGTCCTCGTGCTGCGCCGCAGCCTGGCGCCCGCGCTGCTCGCGGGCGCCCTCGTGTTCGGCGTCGCCACCGCTCTGCTGGGATTCACGCACGAGGCGGCCGTCGCCTTCGTCCTGTTCGTCGTCGCCGCAGCCGCCGCGATCGGCATCGACGTGGCCGACACCACCGTCTTCCAGCGCGTGGTTCCGGACGAACTTCGCGGCCGGGGCACCGGTGCATGGATGTCCATCACCACGCTCTTCAGCGCGGTCGGGTCGCTCACGGCACCGCTCCTCTTCGTGGCCGTCGGGCTGACGCCCCTGATGGTGGTGATGGGTGCTGCCCTCTGCGCGGGCGGGGTGGCAGCCGTCGCACTCATGGGTTCGGCCGCGGTGCGCGAGCCAACGGACTTCGAGCGGCAGCTGCAGCACGCGGCACGTCTGCCGGTCTTCGCCGGGTTGGCCCCCGCCCGGCTGGACCACGCGCTCCGCCACCTGCGGGCCGTGCGGTATCACGAAGGCGACGTGATCATCCGGCAGGGCGACCCGGCCCAGGACTTCTACATCGTCGGCGACGGGCACGTCACGGTGACGGCGCAGGAGGCGGGCTCGGACGCTCCGCGCGTCCTGCGTCACCTCGGGCCGGACAGCGTCTTCGGGGAGATCGGTCTGCTGACCCGGGCGCCGCGGAGTGCCACGATCACGGCCGACGACGATGTGCTGGTGCTGTCCATGAAGGGATCCGAGTTCGTGAAGCTCGTGACCGCCGGCCCGGGCGTGGCGGCGCGGTTCCTCGACCTGTACAGCACACCCGCGGAGTCCCCGGCGGTCCCCGCCGCGAGCACGGCGAGCGCCGGCTGAGCCCGGTCAGCCCGCCGGCAGGAGGCTCGTGTCGATCAACTGGCCCACCGTGACGGGCTTCGCCACAGGGTGCTCGGGCAGCGATGACATGAACGTCACCGACCGCTGCCACGCGGACGGGTCGATCGCGCCCAGCCCGTGGGCGTCGGTGTACGGGCTGCTCCAGGTGGCGATGGTCGCCTTCAGGATCGACATCTGGAGCGCCTGCTGCGACGCGAGCTCGGGCACGACCTTGACCGCGGCGTCGTAGCCCAGCTGGGGGTTCGCGGAGATGTCGCGCATCGCGCGGAGCGTCGCCGCGACGAACGCCCGGAGCGCGGCCCCCTTGGACGCGATGGTCGCCGTCCCCGCGATCAGCCCGGGGCCCGGGAGCGGCATGGTCTGGTCCACGTGGAGCTCCGTCACCTGCTGGCCCTGCGACTGGAGCTGCAGCGGCTCGTTGTTCGTGTAGCCGGTGGCCGCGTCGACCGCGCCCCGGAAGACCGCGGCCTCCTGGCTGTAGTCCGGGTACTCCACCACCTGGACGTCGCTGGTCGACAGCCCCGCGGAGCCCAGGAGCGCCTGCAGCATGATCCACGAGGAGCCGCACTTGCAGGGAGTGCCGATCCGCTTGCCCTTCAGCGCCGCGGCGCTCGTGATCCCCGAGCTCGCCTTGGCGAAGACGATGTTGGGGAACGTCCCGTAGATGGTGGCGATGTACTTGATCGGGATCCCCTGGCTGACCGCCGGGATCACACTGGTCCCGTCGGCGATTCCCGCGTCGAGCGTCCCCTGGGCGACCAGCACCACCAGGTCGGGATCGACCTTGTTCTCGAACGTGACATCGAGCCCGGCGTCACGGTAGTAGCCGGCCTGCTGCGCCAGGTAGAACTGGGCGAACTGGATGCTCGGGATGTAGCCAAGGCCGATGGTCAGGTGGGTGAGCGTCCCCGGCGAGGCGACGGTCGCGGTGGACGATGCCGCCGGAGCCCCGGACCCGGACGGGACTGCCGACGACGGTGCTGTC
>JAJYGO010000124.1 GCA_021785115.1 Chloroflexota bacterium
CGACGAGCGGATCCTGTCGAGCGACGACGACGCGTGGGACTCGTGGGCGCGCGAGGTCGTCGAGGCCGAGTCGTACAGCCGCCGCCTGTCGCGCCGCGTGCGCGAGGGCTACGCGGCGAAGCGGAGGCGCCTGGGCACGCCGGGCGGCAACCGCCCGCCGTACGGGTTCCGCCGCGAGGGCCGCCCGCCGGTGATGGCCGTCGACGAGGAGCGCATGGCGGTGGTCCGCCAGGCGTACGAGCTCAGCGCCTCTGGCATGCGGGACCGCGAGGTGGCGGTGCGGGTCGGGCTCAAGGTGATGCACGTGCGCGAGGTGCTGACCAACCCCGTGTACCGCGGCCGCCTCCACCGCGGCGAGCCGTCCAGCGCGGGCGCGGCCATCGACCCCGCGCTGTGGGACTCCGTCCAGCTCGTCCGGAGCCGCTTCAGCCGCCGGTTCCCGGGGCGGCAGGCGTACCCCAGCCGCCCGTACGCGCTCGGCAGGCTGCTGTTCTGCGCGGCGTGCGGGCGCCGCCTCATCGGCGACACGGGCCGGTACCGGCACCTCGACCCGTGCGACGCGTTCGTCGGGGCGAGGCCCGACTCCCCTCCCGCGAGGTTCCCCCTGGTGCGGGTGCACGGGCACTCCTACGCCGCCGAGGTGTACGACCGGATCGTGCCCGCGGCGCTCGCGCACGTCGCGGCGAGCGCCACCGTCAAGGCGTCGGTGGTCGAGCTCCTCGGCGAGCGCTCCGCTGTGGACACCCTCACGCTCGCCCGCATCCAGAAGGACCGGGACGCGGCGCTCGCGCGGTACGTGCGGGACCGCGACCCGGGGGCCCTCGAGGCGGAGATGGCGCGCCTCGACGCGGAGGAGGCGGACGCGCTCGCGGCGACCCGCTCCGTCGACCCGAGGACCGCGCTCGACTACCTGGCGAACCTGCCGCGCCTGTGGGGCGACGCCGACCCCGAGCGCCGGCAGCAGATGGCGGGCGCACTGTTCGAGCGGGTCGACGTGCTGGGGATCCGCGAGGCGACGATCACCCCGTCGCCCGAGGCCGTCGCGCACGGCTGGCGGGAGGCCTGGGGGGACACCGTCCTGAGGCTCAGCGACAGAGGTGATTATGGTCGGGGCGAGAGGATTTGAACCTCCGACCTCATCGTCCCGAACGATGCGCGCTACCAAGCTGCGCCACGCCCCGACCGAAAGCCCGCTGAGGGCCCGGAGATGATAGCGCATGCGTCGCGGCCGGCCGAATCGGGTGGCGCTCCCCCCGCGTCGCCTGACAGGGGAATGTTCTGGCGTGTGCCGGCCCGATCGTCGCCGAGGGGGAGACGAAGCGACCCGGTCACAGTCGCCAAGAGGTCGCAGCGAGCAGATCTGTCGCCTCCAAGGTGAAGAAGCGACGCGAGGAAGGCGAACTCGTCCCCCGGGAGGAGACGGCGACGGGCGCGAGGGAGGCCGGCGCGCGAGGAGACCGACCAGGGCGCGGTAGGGGCCGGCAAGCGGGCGGAACGGCCGGGGCCGGCCAGTCGGCGCGGGCGAACGCGAGGCGGGCGCGGGCGGCGTCGGGTGCGAGAGCGCGGCTCGACGGCCGACGGGCGCGGCCGGCACGGCTCGGCGGCCGACGGGCGCCGGTTCCTCGGGCCCGGACAGCATTCGAGCCCACCGCCTGCGCGATGGGCCCGACTGCTTCTCCCCGTGCGCGGCGCACGTGCCACGATCGAGGCGGGGCGCCCGCTGCACTTCCCCTGTGGGGTTGCCGAGCGACGCTATCGCCACGCAGGCGCTTGCGAAACGGACGAATGTCGTAGAGGGCGCTCGGGGCGGCCCCCTGTCGGAGGCCGTCGCAGCCCGTCGCTAGTAGGCCTCGAGGTACCGGTCCAGCTCCCAGCCGGTGACCTGGGTTCGGTACTCGTCCCACTCGGCCCGCTTGGCCGAGACGTAGTGGGTGAGCACGTGGTCGCCCAGCGCCTCGCCGATGACCGGGTCGCGCTCCAGCTCGTCGATGGCCTCGCCGAGGGTGCCGGGCAGCTCGCGGATCCCCTTCTCGGCAATCCGCGAGGCGTCCATCTCGAACAGCGACTCCTCGACCGGCTCGGACAGCACCAGCCCCCGCTCGACGCCGTCGAGGCCCGCCGCGATCATCGCGGCGAACGCGAGGTAGGTGTTCGACGAGGGGTCCGGGCAGCGGACCTCGGCGCGGGTGCCCTCGATGGACTTGCCGGGCGAGATCATGGGCACGCGGATGAGCGCTGAGCGGTTGGTGCGGCCCCAGGTGATGTAGGTAGGGGCCTCGTAGCCGGGGACCAGGCGCTTGTAGCTGTTCACGAGCGGGGCGAGGATGGCCGACATGCCGCGGGCGTGGGCGAGGATGCCGGCCATGTACGCGGTCGCGACCTCGGACAGGCCGTACGGGGCGGCGGGGTCGGCGAAGGCGTTGCGGCCCTCGGCGATCGAGTACAGGCTCTGGTGGGTGTGCATGCCCGAGCCGTTGATGCCGTGGATGGGCTTGGGCATGAACGTGGCGTACAGGCCGTGGAGCTGGGCGATCGCCTTGAGCGTGAACTTGAAGGTGATCGCGTTGTCCGCGGTCTTGAGCGCGTCGGCGTACTCGAAGTCGATCTCGTGCTGCCCCTGGGCCACCTCGTGGTGGGCGGCCTCGACCAGGATGCCGAACGCCTCGAGCGCGTCCACCATGTCCTGGCGGACCTCCTGCGCCAGGTCGGTCGAGTAGTCGAAGTAGCCCGCCTGGTCGTGGGGCAGCGGCTGGATCGCGCCGTCCTCGCCCCGGCGGAGCAGGAAGAACTCCAGCTCGGGGCCGGTGTTGACGATGTAGCCCAGGGCCCGGGCGCGCTCCACCTGCCGCCGCAGGACGTAGCGCGGGTCGCCGGCGAACGGCTCGCCGCGGGGCGTGTAGACGTCGCAGATGACGCGGGCCGTGCCCCGGGGGCCGCTGCCGGGCTGCCAGGGGATCTCGTTGAACGTGCTCATGTCGGGCGCGAGGTACTGGTCGGACTCGGCGATCCGGGTGAAGCCCTCCACGGAGCTGCCGTCGAACCAGGTGCCGTGCCGGACCGAGTCCTCCAGCCGGCCGATCGGGATCGTCACGGCCTTGACCACGCCCAGGATGTCGGTGAACTGGAGCTGCACGAACCGGATGCCGCGGTCTCGCGCCGCCTGGATCCGCGCCTGGGGGTCGAGTCCGTCCGTCATGCCGAGGGTTCTCCGTGCGGGTTGCCCGGAGTCTAGACCGGCCTCAGGCGGCGCAACGTGCCGCAGCGGGTTGCGGCGGGGGGCAGGCGGGGTGTCGGTTCGACCGACGCGCGCCTTCGCCACCCGAACAGAAGGTCGGCACAACCTAGGCGCATCCCCATCTCCAGACTTCCTCCCTTCTGCCCGGCGGCGCCGGCCCGCAGCATGCAGGACCACCGGCGGCGGACGACCGCCGAACTACGGAGGACGTTTGACCGATGGCCAGCGCGCCGACCCAGCCGGCGGCCAGCGCCGGTGAGATGAAGCGGACCCTGAGTCTCACCGGCCTGACGATCAACGCGATGGCGCTGATCGCACCCGGCGCGTTCTTGTGGACGACATTCCAATCGCAGGCGCTGCAGGCGGTGAACGGACAGACGACGGCCCTGGACATGGTTCCCGGGCTGATCTTCGCGCTCGTTCTCGCGTTCCTGACCGCGCTCTCGTACTCGGAGCTCGCCAGCCTCTACCCGAACGCCGGCGCCGGCTCCTCGTACTACTTCGCCGAGGCGGCATTCCTCGAGCGGGAGGAGGCACTGCACTACAAGTTCGCACGCCTCGCCAAGTTCATCGTCGGCTGGGTTTCGCACCTGTACTACTGGATCTACCCCGGGATCATGGTCGCCTTCACCGGCGTCCTGGTCGTGTACATCCTCAGCCTGTTCGGGATCACGCTCTCAACCCCCGCCGAGGTCGCGGTCGCGGTCGTGTTCGCCGTCATCACCGGCGGCATCGCCTTCCGCGGCATCTCTGGCTCCACGATGACGGCGGTCGTGATCAACGTGATCCAGCTGACGGCACTGGTCGTCTTCTCGGTGCTCGCGATCGTCTACCGCCTCACCCACCCCGGCGCGGGGTACGTGCACGACGGCATCGCCTCCGTGGTCCTGCCGCACTCGATGACGAACGTTCTGTTCCAGGGCACGATCGCGATCCTGCTGCTCGTCGGCTTCGAGTCGGTGACGGCCCTCGGCGCCGAGGCGATCAACCCCAAGCGCGACGTCCGCAGGGCCGTCCTGCTGTCGCTCGCCATTCAGGGCGGGATGGCGTACCTGCTCGAGTACGTGTCGGCCAACCTGCTCGTCAACAACACCCTCACGACCACGGACGCGACCGGCGCCACGGTGCGGGGCTACATGGCGGCGGCCGCGTCGGGGGCGCCTATCGGCGACATGATGCGGTTCATCGGCGACAGCATGCTCGGCGGCACGGGCCTGCCGCTCGCCATCATCCTCGCCGCGACCGTGCTCGTGGCCCTGGTCGGCACGACGCTCGCCTGCCTCAACACGGGCGTCCGGATCACCTACGTCATGGGCCGCGACCGGGAGGTCCCGGGCATCCTCGGCCTGCTCCACGGCAGGTACGCCACGCCGCACTACGGCATCGTCGCGCTGACCGTGGTGTCTGCGCTCGTCGGCGCGTACGGCGTGCTCTCGGCCGACAGCCTCCTCCAGACGATCCTCGCCTCGAACGTCGGCACGTTCCTGGTCTACGGCATGACCAACGTGATCGCGGTCTTGGCCTTCTGGCACCGTGCCGAGCGCAGCCTGGGCAAGCACGTCCTGGTGCCGATCCTGGGCGCAGTGGCGAACGTCGCGATGCTGGTCGCGGTCGTCGGCCTCTCGATCGGCGCCGGCGGCAGCACACAGACGGACACGCTCGTCGCGCTCGGCGTCGACGCTGTCTGGATGGTCGTGGGCACTGTGTGGATTGTCGCCTCCTCCCGGTCGGCGTCCAGGAGCCTGCTCGTCAAGCCGTCAGCCGCGAAGGCGGGCCCGGCCTAGTCGCGCGCGGCCCCCGCCCCAGATCACCCAGAGCGCCGATGGCCGGGCTGCCGCCGACCTCGAACCGCTTGCAGGCCCCCGTGGACGGCGGGGGCCTGCCCGACGGCTGGATCCGGGCCGAGGTGGCTGCGCTCTCCGCCTGCGGCCCCATGCGCGACCAGAACGAGGATCGGTTGGGCTGGACGGTCCTCGGCGAGTTGGCCTCCGTGCGCTCACCGGGCAGCGACCAGCCCGTCAACGCCGTGCTCGAGGGCCCGGGCATCGCCATCGCCGTGGCCGACGGCCTCGGCGGGCACAGCTACGGGGAGCTGGCCAGCCGCACGGCGATCGGACGACTGCTCCGGCGACTCAGTTCGCCCGAGGCCGTCGCCAAGCCCGGCGACCTGCTCCGCGCCGGGTTCGAGGACGCCAACCAGGCGTGCCTCACGGGCGACCTCGTGGACCCCGAGGCCTTCGAGCGCGATCCGGTGGGAGCCGGCCCGCGGTCGACCCCGGGGCGCCATCCGGCGGTCGGGACAGGCGCGAGCCCCGACCCCGGCCTGAGGCCAGTCGTCCGCAATGGGCAGACCACGCTCACCGCGATCGCGCTCACTGGCCGCTCGGGGAGCGTCGCGCACGTCGGGGACTCGCGGCTCTACCGCCTCCGCGACGGCGGCATGGAGCTGCTCACCAACGACCACACGCAGGCGCGCGAGCTCGTCCGGATGCACCTGATCAAACCCGAGCAGGTGCTCACCCATCCCGGACGGCACCTCCTCACGCGCTCGATCGGCGGCGACCTGATGGTCCGCGTGGACGAGCGGGCGAGCCCGCCGCGCGCCGGCGACGCCTACCTGCTCTGCTCCGACGGGCTGTGGAGCAGCGTGACCAGCTGGGAGGCCCTGTCAGCGCTGTCGGGGGACTTGGCGACGGGCGTCACCAACCTGGTCGCCCAGTCGGTGGCCGCAGGCGGTGACGATAATGCGAGCGTGATCGCACTGCGCGTGACCGCCCTCGCGGGCGGCCCGGAACCATCTACGACCCCGTGGCGCCTGCCGTGGCACCGGTGAACGCCGGCCCGCTCGAGGCGGGCGACGTGCTCGACCAGTACACGATCCTCGATGCGATCGGCCACGGCGCCTTCTCGGACGTGTACCTCGCCGAGGGGCCCGGCAACAGGCGCGTGGTGATCAAGGTCCCCCATGACGCTCTGATGGGCGACGTTGGGGCGTTCGACCGCTTCCGCCGCGAGATGGAGATCGTCGGCAGGCTCGACCACCCCGGCATCCAGCACTCGTTCGACCTGGGCGAGAACCGCTCGCGGCCGTACCTGGTCCTCGAGTACGTCGAGGGCACGACGCTCCGTGAAGTCGAGCGGCAGGCGGGCAAGCTGCCGATCCCCCGGGCCGTGGACATCGCGACTCAGCTCGCCGCCGCGATGGCCCATGCGCACGCCAACGGCATCAGCCACCGGGACCTCAAGCCCGAGAACGTGCTCGTCACGGCCGATGGAAGAGTGGTCGTCACGGATTTCGGCATCGCGCTGATGGCTGGCGCCCGCCGCCTTACGTGGCGCTGGCTGACGTCCACTATGGGCACCCCGGACTACATGGCGCCCGAGCAGGTGGAGGGCAAGCGTGGCGACGCGCGGACCGACGTGTACGCCCTGGGGGTCCTGCTGTTCGAGATGCTGGCCGGTCGCGTGCCGTGGGAGGGCGACAATCCGCTCGCCGTGATGGCCCAGCACGTGAACGCCCCGCTGCCGTCGCTGCGCGAGCTCGACCGGCACATCCCCGCGCCCCTCGAGGCCATCGTGGCCAAGTGCCTGCGCAAGAACCCCGACGAGCGCTACGCGGACGCCAGCGAGCTCCAGGCCGACCTCGAGAGCTGGCAGGATCTCGACGTCTCGACCTTTGCATTCGGGGAAGACGCCGTCAGGCGATCGGTCCGCGACCGGGGCGGGCTGCCGCTGCTCGTCGCGGGCATTAGCGCCGGGTTCCTCGCCGCGAGTGCGCTGTTCGTGGCGGTGTGGTACCTCGCGGCGCACCACTGACCGCCGCTGCCGTCGCCGCCATCACGCACCACCGCGCCGCGCCGCGCCGCGGGCCGCCACGAGGTCGTCGAGGAAGCGCCCGAACTCGCGCCCCACGTCCACGTACCGGTCCGCCTTGACGGTCAGGGCCAGCCGGCCCTCGGCGCTCAGCCGGCCCCAGATGCGCCGGCGCGGCATCCAGAACGTGATCAGCAGCCCCAGGATGAGCAGCAGGAACGCCAGCCATGCGATGGGGGCGCCCGGATCCTTCTTGGCGATCACGAGCGTGTACTGCGAGACGCCCGTGAACGCGACCGAGAAGTCGGTGCCGCCGGGCACGGCCGTCTGGCCCTGCGACAGCGCGACCGGGCCGAGGCCCACGGTCTTCGTCGTCCCGTCGGCGTTGAGGGTGCCCCGGAACGGCAGGACGAGCAGGACGCCGGCGCCCGAGGTGTCCTTCTGGAGGACCAGCTGGAGGCCCACGTCGCGGCCCGGCACGGCGAGCTGCGCGAACGGCAGGCCGGTGACGGTGTCGGTCATCGGCACCGCGCCGGACCACAGCGGCTTGCCCGCCTTGTCGCGGATCACCAGCACCGGGGCGGGGCCGAAGCCGTTCTGGTGGAAGGTGTAGCCGGCCGCCTCCAGGGGGTCGTTGACCCGGATCACCTTGTCGGCGATCTTCCGGCCGTCCTGGTACACGGCGAGGTGCGTGGTGAAGTCGCTGGGGTGGCCGGTGTCGAGGCCGGGGGCCGAGAAGCCGAGGTTCTTGACCAGCAGCAGCCCGGGCGTGCCGATCGGCTGGACGGTGAGCGAGTCGCCGTTGGCCACGACCAGGGCCTGATCGTCGCCGAGCGCGCTGGTGGCAGCCGCCGCGACGAGGAACAGCACCAGGCCGGCGTGGGTGAGCAGCGTGGCCAGCTTGGTCCAGCGGTTGCGGTCGCCGTAGAGGAAGGTGACGCCGTCCACCTCGGCCTGGCGCACCCTGTAGCGGTGCCGGCGCAGGGTGGCCGCCACCGTCGCCGCGTCCACGCCGTCGAGCGCCGCCCGGTCCGGCAGCCGCGGGTCGAAGAACGGCTCCGGCTGGACGACCCGGATGTCGGCGCCGGCGCGCCACAGGCGGGGCGTGCGGTCGATCGTGCAGGCGATGATGGAGACGATCAGGACCGCGAGGCCGACGCTGAACCACGTGGACGTGAACACGTGGAACAGCTGCAGGCGCTCGAGCGCGTTGACCACGCCCACGCCCAGCACCGGGTCGTACTCCGCGTGCAGCTTGCCCATCTCGTTCGCGTAGTCGGTCGCGGAGCGGAACGCGAAGCCCGGCAGCTGCTTGAGCGTCATGCCCACCACGGCGAACAGGGCGAGCACGATGATCTGGACGACCGCGAAGTCAACGGACGTCAGCAGGCCCCAGATCGCGTTGCCGACGCGCAGCGCCGGCCCGGGGACCGGGCGGGCAGCGGGACGGCGGGCGGCGAGCGTGGTGATGGGCGGGCTCCTCGCACTGCAGGGCAGAGCGGCGGCGGGGACGCGGCACGCTCGTCGGGCGATGGTACCGCGGGGTGCCGTCGGCGGCCGTCCGGGGCATCTCCGGGCTCGTCGCTGTGCTCCGCGCAAGTAGTTCCGCGATTCGCGAACGATCGGGAATCCGTGGTCCGGTTGCGGCGCTTCGCCGGCGGCCGGCGCTCCGGCGGCATCATCGCCGAAGGCCAGAATCCGGGTAGTTCCAACCTGGCGGAACGATCGCGGCGGAGAAGCGGCGCGCCGGGAGGCCCGGACGCCAGGCCGGCGGGCAGGGACGGCCGGGCCGGGGCGGCCGGGGCGGGCGCTGGGCAGCCGTCGGGGCGCGGAGCCCCCCCCTACCGGGTCCCCCACTGGTAGCTCTGCTTGAGCAGGCGCAGGTACACGAAGGTCTCGGTCTCGCGGACGCCCGGGATCTTGCGCAGCTTGGTCGAGAGGAACACGAGCAGCGCGTCGTTGTCCTCGGCCACGCACTCGACGAGGATGTCGTAGGTGCCGGCCGTGACCACCACGTAGTCGGTCTCGGGGAAGGCCGCGATCTCCTCCGCCACCTCGATCAGACGGTCGGCCTGGACCTTCACGCCGATCATCGCCATCTGCTGGAAGCCCAGCTTGAGCGGATCGGTGACCCCCACAACCTGGAGGATGCCCTCGCTGATCATCCGGCCGGTGCGCGCGCGGACGGCGGCCTCGGACACGCCGAGGTCGGTGGCGATCTGCGTGAACGGCCGGCGGCCGTCCTCCTGGAGCTGCTCGATGATGCGCTTGTCGAGATCGGAGACCTCGCGCGTGCGGGCGGTGCGGCCGCGCACCTCGTTCATGCAGGCTCCTTGGCCCGGATTCCAGCGGGGCGATGCTCCGGCGCATCGACAGGCCCCATCGGCTCGGTGGCGGCGGATGCTAACACGTGGTCCCGGAATGTCCCGTGAGTTCCGCAGGACGGGTCGGCGGCACCGCGCGGCGGCGCGAAGGGCGGCGAGCGAGGCGGTCGGGCGACGGCGGCTGTCGTGGCCGTGCCGGCCGCCCAGACCTCAGCCGCGGTCGAGCAGCTCCAGCACCGGCGCGAGGCCGGCGACCGAGGCCTCGGTGATGGGGTCCACGACCAGCTGGACGTGGCCGATCCCCTCGGCGGCGTAGGCCCGCAGCCCGGCGGCGATCTCCTCCGGCGACCCTTCCAGCGGCGCGACGGCCATGCGCGGGTTCGTGTCGCCCATGACCCGGCCCTTGCCGCCGGGCATCCGGACCTGAACGGCCACCGTCCGCTCCACC
>JAJYGO010000464.1 GCA_021785115.1 Chloroflexota bacterium
TGAACGGGCCGCGGTACACCACGTGCAGATGGGCCGCGCCGCGCTGCTGGGCCTCCACCACGGTGACGTACTCGATGCGCCCGAAGCGGCGGGCGATCCGCTCGTGCAGGCGCTTCCAACGCGGGGGTAGCTCCCGGTACGTGGTCTCGGCATCCTCCGCGCCGGGCGAGGTGATGGTGAAGAAGCGGCACGTGCCGCCGACGGCCATCCCCTTGTGGATGCGGGCGAGGGTGGCCCGGAGCTTCTTCTGGCCGCAGGTGTGGCACTCCCAGCGCTTGCAGGCCAGGGGGTAGATGCCGCACTCGGCTCCGGCGACACCGACCAGCGAGAACCCGCCGCAGTCAGCCATGCCGGGGCCTCCTCGGGGTCGGGCGCCGGGCCGCGTGCCGAGTTTCTATCGGCCGGCGCCCTGCCGGGCGCCGGCCCACAAGTGAAGGTCGCGGCGGCTTGCGGGCTGGGGCTGGCCGGGGCTTGGCGGGGCCGGTGAGGCGCTGCGTCGCACGCTGAACCGCGCGTACCGCGATGTCCCCACCGATGACAGTCGCCCCGCGCGCCTTCGCACCGGCCAGGAGCGCCCCAGAGCCGGCGAAGGGGTCGACCACCACGTCGCCTCGCCCGATGCCGGCGATGGCGGCGAGCGCCTGTCCC
Organism: Chloroflexota bacterium; assembly: GCA_021785115.1. The sequence goes on from JAJYGO010000464.1 coordinate 649, forward strand.
AGGCCCTCGGGCTTCTCGGTGGGGTAGCGGTCGCGAGTCCCCGGGCCGACCGCCGGCACGGACACGAGGTCGATGCCGGTGACCGGGCGGGAGCCCGGGAGCCGGCCGAGCAGGACAAACTCGGCCTGGTGGCGCAGGCCAGCGCCCAGGCCCGGGCTGCGCTTATCCCAGGTGATGGGCCGCACATCGCGAAAGCCGGCGTGCTCCAGGGCCGTGATCGCCCCGCGCAACCCGGCGGCGTTGGTCATCACGAAGGCGAGGCCGCTGGGCTTCAACTTGCGCCGGGCGAGGGCGAGGACCCGGCCGATCTCCGGCCAGCTCATCCCCCCGCCGAACCAGTCCTGGAGGTGCCCGCTGCCGCTGCGTTCGACCGTGGTGTAGGGCGGGTCGGTGATGAGGACGTCAATCGAGCCGTCCGGGAAGCTGGCCATCAGCTCCTGTGCCGTGGCCCGCACGATCGTCACCTGGGCCGAAGCGCGGGCGCTCACGGCTTGCCTCTCTCCCCGGGCTCCGGAGGCAGCTGGAGGGACGCCTCGTCTTCCTCCCAGACGTGGATGTGCGCGTGCTCGGCGAACCAGTGGGGCCAGGGCACCGGAACCCCGCGCCGGGAAGGCGCCAGTCCCCGGTGGCCGTGGCGGTGCTCATGCACGCCGCGGGCGCCGTGGCGGTGGGGGTGGCTGTGGTGGTACGTGCTCATTCAGGCCACTTCCTCCCTGCCGCATCGGTGCCGAGCTGCCCCGGGCTGCGGGGCAGTCGGTTCGCGTCGGCGAGTCCAGGGTCAGCGCAGAGGGCTTCGAGGGCTGCCAGATACCGGGCGCAGATCTGAGCGGTCGGTCGATAGGCCCCTTCGATGCCCGAGACGCGCTGCGGTGATACGCGCAGGTGTCGCGCGATGGCGCGCTGCGACACGCCTCGCGCCACGCGGGCGAGCTTCAAATCGAGGCCGCTGACGAGTTGGAGGCGTTCTGTGCGGTCCACGGACGCTACGATCGTCGACCCGATAGGATTGGTCCAAAACGTGGAGGAAGCGTGGAACCAGGTAGAGCCGACGCGCGGACCGCGACCGATGCTGTTCTGGCCAGTGGCGGATGGGTCGTCGGCGAGCGGTACGTCATCCACGAGGGAATCGACCGCTACGCGCGCGATTTCGCATGGCTGCCGCTCGAAGGCCGCCCAGACTGGCCGGAGCAGCGGCGGGATGGGAGCCTTGTGTGGCCCGAGCGCGATCACGACGGTCGCTGGCGGCTGACCCCGGATTCGGACCGCCGACTGCGCGACGCCGAGACGCGTGTGCGCGTCATCGTCGATGAGAGTCCAGACCCGCGAACGCGGACGCCGAGGGTGTGGGTCCCGGGACAGAAGACTGGCCTATCTGATGAACTCGCCAGGCTGGGGGAGAAAGACGACACGGCCATCGTCCGGTGGGTGGAGGCGAATGGCTTCGTCGGTGTGCGCGCGGATCCGCGAGAGCGCCAGGAAAGCGTCGAAGAGATCCGCTGGGCGCTTCAGCGACTGGCGCTGGCGCGCGACCTGCTGGGCGCGATCCGCAAGCTCGTTGGCGACGACCTTCGCGCGGAGGCCGAGCGCCTGTTGAACATCGAGCACGGATTCCTGGCCGAGGTCAACCGCGACAGCAGGCGGGCGTGGGACGATGAGGAGGGCCATCACGAGGCAGTGGTGAGGGCAATCGACCAACCCATGGGCGGCCCTCACCTCGCCCGCGCGTACGGTATCGTCGTCCCGGAGGGCCAGCGTTGGCCCGGGGCAGGCGCCCACATCCAGGTGATGTACGCTCTGAGCGAGGAGTTGCGCGCGCCTTTGGAGCACCTCCTCCGGGTGCAGGCAGGGATCGTGCCCACTGGCGACGGGATGCGCCTGCAGGCGGCGGTGGTGGCCCCCGGCCCGCTGGCGACGGCCTACCTACAGACGCTGGATGAGGCGAGCTGGCCGGCGCTCACCTACGTCGGGGACGTCTTGCGCATCGACTGGCGGGCGCCCCGGCGCTGCCGGCGCTGCGGCCAGACCTTCAGGCCCGCGCGCAGGAACCAGCTGTGGTGCGGGAAGCGCTGTCGCTGGGCGGCGTCGAAGGCCCGCACAACGCATCCGGATTCTCGCGACGGGAGCGCGAAGACCCGTCCCGAAAGGTCAGCGTTGGCCTGATCCCCTGATCCGTGCGGCGGGAGCCGCTGCTCGGGGCGCGCCACAAGGAGGTCCTTGCCGATGGCCGAGGGTCATTTGACCTTTCGTCGATCGCGACCGACTCCACGTCCTAGCAGTGTCCGATCACGCCGGGCCCGATAGAGCGAGCGCATGCGGCGCACGTGGCGGTCGAAGTGGTTCGTCCTCGTGTCTCGGTCGACGGCGATCGGATCGCCCCCTGACGTCCCCGGCATCGGTCACACGCGGTTCAGGAACTCGAGCACCCTACGGGTCGAGCCGCCCTGAGCGGTCGGTCCTCCTACCGTGCGGCCCGGATCACGCCCCACATGATCAAGCCGACCGCGAAGAGGAACGCCCCCAGCATGAAGGCAGCAAAGTACGTGGCAACGTGGTCCCAGAGAGGCCCTTGTATGGCGGCTCCCAGGTCACCGTCGGGCGGCGTCGAACTCACGGCGCGCGAGAGCCGGTGAAACGTGCGCAGGGTGAGCCCCAGCAACAGCACGCCCACGACCGCGAAGAGCACAGCGAGGAGGCGCTCGACAGGGAACACCACGATCGCCAGCCACAGCCACACGAACGGCAGGCCAACCATGAACGGGGAGCTGAACCACACGTAGCGTCCTGGGCCGGCCCGGACGCGCCGCTTCGTGTACCGTTCCACGACAAGCATCCCGACGAGCACGAGGATGCCGGCGATCGCGTAGAGCACTACCACGATCGAAGTTTCGGCCACTTCGCGGTGGCTATCAACTCGTGACGCGTTGCGCCCTGCTCGCGAGCGGTTCCATTCACAGGCCCTGAGTTCAAGCCCCCTACCCAGGTGCGCCGGAAAGGGGTCGTTTCGGCTCGGCTCTCCGTCAGGCAGGGGGATGCCGAGCTAGCGGCCCCCGTTCGTCCGGAACGCGGGCCAGCATGAGGACGAGCGCAAGCAGCGTGATGCGCAGGAGCTGCGGCGGTTCACCCCCCTGCCAACGTCTTGTCCGAGAAGGTGACCTGCCCGACCGCAGCCATCGCGCCGCACCTCTTCTGCGTCAACTTCGTCCGCCCGCGCAAGTCACTTGCGAATCGCCCACCGGGCCTCGGCCACCGTGACCGGGGTCGCGGAGCACACCTGGACGCCGGACGAGATCGCCACGCTGCTCGACCAGTCGACGGGTATCCTCGGGCTGTCAGCCAGGGAGAGTCCATGACCGAGCCGAATTTGCTCTACTACGGCGACAACCTGGACGTCCTGCGGCGTCACATACGCGACGAGTCGGTAGACCTCGTCTACCTCGATCCGCCGTTCAACTCGAACGCGACCTATAACGTCCTGTTCTCAGAGCACGGCGTCCGCGCTGCGGCGCAGATCAAGGCGTTCGGAGACACGTGGGAGTGGAACACCGAGTCCGCGAGCGCCTATGAAGAGGTCGTCGAGCGGGGTGGAGCGGTGGCGAATGCCATGCTCGCCTTCCGTACGCTGCTCGGTGGGTCGGACATGCTCGCCTATCTCTCGATGATGGCTCCGCGGCTCGTCGAGCTGCACCGCGTGCTCAAGCCCACCGGCACCATCTACCTCCATTGCGACCCGACCGCCTCGCACTACCTCAAACTGCTCATGGACCGGGTGTTCGGAGCAAGGAACTTCCGCAACGAGATCATCTGGTGCTATGCAGGCGGAGGGATACCGCGCAAGGACTTCCCGCGCAAGCACGATGTGATCCTGCGCTACACCAAGTCCGACGAGTACTTCTACTGCCCAATCTTCCGGCCGTACAGCCCCGGCACCGTCCAGCGTGGGCGGACTCAGGTCAAAGGGATCTACTTCGATGCCGGACTCCGGCCCGAGGGAACCCCCGTCAATGACTGGTGGCCGGACGTACCGAAGATCACAAGCCCGACCGACCCAGAGAAGCTCGGCTACCCGACGCAGAAGTCCCGGGCGCTTTTGGAGCGCATCCTCACCGCGAGCAGCGAGCCAGGTGCCCTTGTGCTGGACCCGTTCTGCGGCTGCGGCACGACGATCGATGCTGCGCAGGAGGGGGGACGTCGCTGGATCGGCATCGACATCACGCACCTTGCTATCGGACTTATCAAACACCGGCTCGCAGACCGGTACGGCCCTGAGATAGCCGCGAACTACCGAGTCATCGGGGAACCCACGACCGTTGAGGACGCGGCCGTGCTGGCCAAGGAGGACCCGTTCCAGTTCCAGGCGTGGGCACTTGGGCTTGTTGGAGCGAGAGTGGCTGGCAGCGACCGGAAGGGTGGGGATCGCGGGATCGACGGACAACTGTACTTCCACGACTCGGCCGGCGGGGAAACGCGGCAGATCATCTTTAGCGTCAAAGCGGGGGAGCACCTGTCCCCCTCGTTCGTCCGCGACCTACGTGGTGTGATCGAGAAAGAACGCGCTCAAATCGGCGTTTTGATCACGTTCGCGACTCCGACGGCGGGCATGGAGGCTGAGGCTGCTAGTGCGGGCTTTTACGCCTCGCCATGGGGCCACCATCCGCGACTGCAACTGAGAACGGTGGCTCAACTGCTCGATGGCAAGGGGATCGACTATCCGCACGTCGCGGGGGCCAACGTGACATTCCAGCGAGCCGAGCGAATCAAGAAGGCGGCCGAGCAGGCTGAGATGTTCGGAGGCTAGACCTGTGGGGAAGAAGGGCCTAAAGGGTCGCGAGAACTGAAAGCCTAACGTCGACTCGGCGAGCCGAGTGCCGCCTCGATCGCAGGTTGGATAGGTGAAATTCGATGGTGGACGAGCACCCGCTTGCAACAACTAGCCAGGAAGCAGTCGGAGCGGTCGGCGGTGCCACCGATCGACTCCTGCGCCCCGCGCGCTTGCTCCTCGGATGGTTACCGGAAGAGCGGGCGCTCCTCAATCTGAACTCCAACGACGTCTCACGGACGCCCACCGAGGAGCAAAGGGCGCGGTATCTGGCCGCCGTTGAGGCAGTCCAGCGACGTCCGCCTGGCCTTGACCAGACGGGCGTAGTCGAGGACCTCCCGCCCGGCGTCCTTGACGAGCACGTCGCCCGGTTGGCATCGAGCACGGCTGCGGCCCCCTTCTTCACCGAAGGGTGGCGCGTCGCCAGCGTAGACCTAGCCCGCGTCGCTGCATTCCAGCCGGCCGTCTTCACGGACAGCTCCGCCGAGCGCGCCGCCGGCATCGACCCCGGCAATCTCGCCGAACTGGCTGGCGTGACGCTTCCGACTGAATGGCAGTTCGAGCAACAGGCCCAGCTTGACGAAGCCCGGCACCAGTGGCTTCTCGTGTCGCGCAATCCAAACCTTCGGATCGTCGGCCACTACGCCGGGAACCCGCAGCCAGGTTCCCCACCTCTGTTCGGGTTCTTCGCCACGATCGTCGCCTCATTCGTCAACATCGCCCGATATCACGGCCGTTACTTCCTCCGCGACGGCTACCACCGCTCGATTGGGCTCCTAGCGGTTGGGGCGCGACGCGTCCCCGCATTCGTGCGGGACATCGACTCCATCCAAGCTCTCGTGCCGTCGGGGATGCTCCCGCAGGAAGCCTTTCTGGGCGAGCGGCCGCCGACCTTGACTGACTATACGGACGATGTCGTCTCTGCGGCAGTCCAACTCCCCGCGTCCCAGAAGATGATCGTGGTACAGGCGCTCGAACTCAGCCCCCAGGGTTGACGTCGGCGGCTGCTCGCCGCGGCAAGGCTGGCCTGAAACGACCAGCTTGATGGACAGCACCGTTCGTCGCCGGTGTCGCCGCATCGCCGGAGAGCGTTCCACTCCCTTCGTGGCTGGCTAGACTGCGCTCATGTTGGGCAGGGTCTTTTCGTCGCTGGTTGGTCTCGTCATTCTGGCCGCCTTGGCGGCCGCCGTGGTCTTCGGCCTCCAGTGGGTCGTGGGATCGCTCCAGGCAGGCGGGAAGCTTGGAGATGCCCTCTACTTCATCCTGGCCGCCATCGTCGCTGGACTGGGCTGGCTGCTCCGCGCAGCGATGGAGCAACGCCAACGGCTTGAAGCTCGTCTCGCTGCCTCAAAGCGGAGGCTGTACGAGGGCTACCTCGATCTCCTGAACCAGGTCCTCGCCGCGGCAAGGGAGGGCGACCAGGACAGCACGGCGGCCGCCCTGCCGGCCCTGCGCGAGTTCGGGTTCAAGACGATCGTTGTCGCCTCTGATCCGGTTGTGAAGGCCCAGATCCGGTTCCAGAACATCGGACGGATCGAGCCAGATGATCCGGGCGTAGTGCTGCCAGCCGTCGCCGACATCCTCCTGGCACTCCGCAAAGACATCGGCTTCAGCGAGACCAACCTCACCAGCAAGCAGGTCCTCGGTGTGTTTATCAACGACATCGACACCACCGCGCCCGTATTCGACAGGTGGGAGAAGGCGAAGACCGAGTGGGACCAGAAGATGGGCTGGACCAGCTGGTGGCAGCGGTCGCGGATCCAGGCCCCAGAGAACCACCAAGGCCAGTCCGGCGAGAAGAAATCCGTCTGAACTCCGGCTATCGTGCACGAGGCGCCGCGGTGGCCGAAACGACCACTTTTCGGAGCGGCCTCAGCCTGGACCTATTCGCCGCACGCCGGAGGCCTCGCGACCTGGCTGCCCTTGCGGCACGCGCCGCGCGCCGCGCGGACTGCCCGCTGATCACACCCTCAGCTGGATCTCTCCCAGCCGGGTCAGGCGTCGGTCCAGGAACTGGGCGATGTTGCTCCGCCACATAGGACCGATGTAGGCGCCGTAGCTCGACGGTTCACTGCGGTAGTAGGCGACGAGGTCCTCGGAGATCGCATGCACCGCGTCTTCAGCCCGTTGATCCCACGCCACCACGCGGTCGTTCCAATGCGTCTTCAGATCCTCCCCGCCTTCGGTGAAGTCCGGTTCCCTCAACGCGAGTAGCCCAGCGCGTAGCTCGTTCCCTTCGCTGATGACCGAGGCCAGTCGAGATCGGGGCGGACGGAGGTAGTCAATGCGGCCAACCGCCTTGCGGACCGGCTGGGCGTCAACGGCAAACGCTAGAAGTAGCATGACGATCCCGACGAGCCAGAGGACCGAATCGTCCGGAGGCCTGCTCCCCCCGGGGATCGGCGTGAAGGAGATCGTTACCGCGGCGGTCAGGAAGACGACAGCGAGCGCAAGCAATACCTGAGCGGTTCGCGACATCGGTGTCTGGCGACTCGACTGCTACTCCAGCGAGGCGGTCATGATCACAGGACCCGCTGGACCGACGGTTTCCGGTGAGGCATCTGGTGTACTCACGGCTGGCGCAGGAGCCGATGTTGAGGACATGTGAAGGCGGACCACCTCCCTGACGTAGTCGAACGGCACCACAGCGGTCAGTCCCGAGTTCTCCTCGAACACGATCCTCTCTCGACCGGTCTGGCGGCTGATCGCCACGTCGCGGTAGGGCACGTATGCCTTGACGACGCCGATGAGCATTGCCCGCAGACTTGGCTGAGTGCCTTGGATCGAGGTCACTTCTGGCCTTGACACGACCGGTCCGCCGCTGTTTCCTGGGAACACCGTCACGTCGACGAGGAACTCCTTGCTGGCCCCGGACAGCCAGTCACGTACGCGAGCCAGGACCCCCTGCCGGACGATGACGTAGTTCCTCTCCCCCCCGACTTGTCCCATCGGGAAGCCGAGGACGTAGGCACCGTCTCCCTCGATCACACCCTGTGCCACTGCGGCTGCTCGCTCGAGGATATGCTCGTCGCTCTGAAAGAAGGAGAACTTCGTTCCGGGTATCTGCAGGAGCGCAACATTCATGGGAAGCACGGCAACGTCGATCTCAGGATCCGGGTGTAGCGCATAGATGGGCTTGCCGGACGGATCGGTGAGAACAAGGTTGATGGTTGGCGCCAAGGCTGCATCCTCCGAACTGAAGCGGAGGACGATGGCCGCCTGCCCATCCAGGACATGCCTGTTCGTCACCAAGTACATCCGGTACCGCTTTCCTTGTTCGTTGGTCTCCTCGTATTCCCCGTATAGGAAGCCAGAGGCAGTCCACTGAACAGCGGACCCGCCCGCCAGTTGCCCGATCGCCGCCACCGTGTCGAGGAAGAACTGCGGTATCAGTGCCATGGATCACCTCCGTGCGCCACGAGAGTAGTCCGAGGAGTCAGTCGCTGTAGCCCCCTAGTGCACGGCGAGCCTCGTCATCCAGCACCGCTGTAACCTCGGGTCGCATGAGCTCTGCCGGTTCAGATCGTCTCGCCGCCGCTTTCGTGGCCGCTTTCCGGAGGCTCGAAGCCATTGCCGCCAAAGGTCCGCCCGATGACGTCTTCGTGGACCTTGGGGAGACGCTGTTCTGGCTCTGTGCGTTCGCGGAGGCCAACGGCCGAGGCAAGGAGCCGCCCGTCCTCGCCATGCGCTGGGCACGCGATCACATCGCGCACGGGCTCATAGTGGTCGCGCCCGTCCGCTGGGACGACGGCTCGGGCCTAGTCAGGATGTTTCCATCGCGCCGCGGATACGCGTGGAAGGCACGGGCGACGGTTCCCCCTCTCCGTCAACCACGCAGCACCAGCCAGGTGGCAAGAGACAACGCGTATGACACCCTGGCGGTCGGCAGGGACATGGTCACCGTCGTCCGTGACGCGTTCGTGGCTGCTGGCGGGACGATCTGATGGCCGTGCACCACTGTCAAGAGAATCCCAACGCCGGCGCATGACCGAACGCAGTGGACAAGTGGACGGACTGCGTCATTCCCAGGTCGCCCGAACATCACACCTGAACCGACCTTGACAGATGTCCGGACCCGCACGAACACTCACGCCATGAAGATGACCAACGATACCTACTGCGTCGTGTTCCGAGGTAAGCGCACCCGCGAGCGGTACTTCCGCGATGCTCGCGGGTGGTTGAAGGTGAGCAACCGGGGCCGCGAGTTCCGAGCGACGCCCGAGCAGGTGCTGAACCACTTGCTGCCGGCCCTCGCGTTCGGCGACAAGCTGGGCCTGTCAGTGACGGTCGACCACTACGACCAGCCCTACTGGGAGACGCTGGCGCAGCACGAAGAACCGGCTGAACCGTCCTCG
>JAJYGO010000077.1 GCA_021785115.1 Chloroflexota bacterium
CGCGCGGGCGTGGCCGGGAGTTCCGTCGGCGCGGGCGGTGGCACGGCCGGCGCGGCACCGCTGCCGGCGGCCGCGCTGCGCGGGCTGGGCCGTGACACCACGCACGAGATGATGCAGCACAGCATCGAGGGGACGCGCGGCGCGGTCCGCCCGGCCGGCACCCCCAAGATCGGCCGCAACGATCCCTGCTATTGCGGGAGCGGGCTCAAGTACAAGAAGTGCCACGGTCGCTGACCTCGGTGGCCCTCCGCCTCGCCGTGGCGGGCCTCGTGGGCGCCGTGCTGGCGACCGGCTACGCCACGTTCAGGATCTGGCAGCAGGGGACCGTCGATGAGCGCGGACACCCGGTGGACGCGATCGTCGTGCTCGGCGCCGCGCACTACGGGGAGGAGCCGTCCGCCGTCTTCGCCGCGCGACTCGATCACGCCGTCGGGCTCTGGCTCCAGGGCATCGCGCCGTACCTGGTGGTGACCGGGGGGATGGCACCGGGGGACACGACCGCGGAGGCGGACGTGGCCCGGGCGTACGCCGAGCACCGCGGCGTGCCGGCCGACGCGATCCTTGAGGAGCGAACGGGACGCGACACGGCGGAGTCGCTCCGCAACGTGGCCGCGGTCCTGTCCGCGCGCGGGCTCCGCTCCGCGCTCTTCGTGAGCGATCGCACCCACATGCTGCGTGTCCTCCGCGTCGCGACCGACCTGGGGATCACGGCATACGGGTCGCCCACCGCCACCAGCCCCGCGGACCTGGACCCGCAGGCGCGCGTGGACGCCACGATCCACGAACTGGGGGCGCTCGCGCTCTACCTCGCGACGGGGCGCTGAGGCCGGCCCATCCGGTCGACCGGATCGTGCCGGTGGCCGCCGCCGGAGATGCCGGTGCAAGGCCGCAATTTCCGCGGGCAACCTCTTGAGAACACCGGGCCCCATTCGTATACTTTCGTGAAACGCCGGAGTCCGCGCTCTGGCGTTCCGTTTGCCACCCGGGACGTCCCCCCGAGGGTGTTCGACAGCGGTGGATAGCAGCGAGGGTGTCGTGCGGGCGGAGGTCGTCGAAGAAGGGTTCCTCGATCTGATCGCATGTGAGCGAGACTGCCGGAAGTGCAGCTACGCCGCGAGCCTCGACTGTGACGGCAATTGCGGTGCCTGTCCCCACAACGAGTACTGTCCCTGCGTGAACCCCGTCGTCGCCAGGAGCAAGACCGCCCTGCGCATGATCGAGCTGCGCCCGATCCTGCTGCAGGACCTGCGAGCGCGTCGCTGATGGACCTCTCGTCCGTCCGGGACCTCGTGGAGCGCGTCCGGGCGACCTCGGGGCGTCTTTGACCTCGACGGGAAGGATCGCCGGCTCCGCGAGCTTGACGAGGGCGCCGCGCGCCCGGACCTCTGGGATGACCCCCGGGCGGCCCAGCGCCTGCTCCGCGATGCCGACCGGCTTCGCGAGGAGCTGACCACCTGGCGCGACCTCGAGCGGCGCGCCACGGACCTGCTCGAGCTGGCCGAGCTCGCCGCCGAGGACGGGGACCCCGAGATGGCGGCCGGCGTCGACGACGAGTATGCCGGCCTCGACGCCGCCTACGCGCGCCTGCGGACCGAGCTCCTCTTCAGCGGCGAGTACGACGCACGCGACGCGCTGCTGACGATCAGCGCGGGGGCCGGGGGCACCGAGGCGACGGACTGGGCGCAGATGCTGCTCCGCATGTACCTTCGCTGGGCCGAGCGTCACCGCTTCGCCACCGAGATCCTGGACCAGACCGAGGGTGAGGAAGTCGGGCTCAAGAGCGTGACGGTGGCCGTGGACGGACGGGACGCCTACGGGTACCTGCGGGCCGAGCGCGGCGTCCACCGACTGGTGCGGATCAGCCCGTTCGACTCCCAGAAGCGCCGCCAGACGACGTTCGGCCTGGTGGAGGTGCTGCCCGAGGTGGAGGACGACGTGGAGGTCGAGATCGACCCCGACGACCTGCGGATCGACACCTTCCGGGCCACCGGGCACGGCGGGCAGAACGTCAACAAGACGGACTCGGCGGTCCGGATCACCCACCTCCCGACGGGGATCGTCGCGCAGAGCCAGAACGAGCGCTCCCAGCTCCAGAACAAGGACACCGCGATGAAGATCCTCCGCGCGCGCCTTCTCGAACGGGCGCTCGAGGAGCGCGAGGCGCAGCTGGCCGCGATCCGCGGCGAGCACGTGGAGGCGGGCTGGGGGCACCAGATCCGCTCCTACGTGCTGCATCCCTACCAGATGGTGAAGGACCTGCGCACCGAGGTCGAGACCAGCAACACCGGCGCGGTCCTGGACGGGGACCTGGACGGGTTCATGCTCGCCGAGCTCGAGCGCGAGGCGACCGACGGCGGGGAGGAGCGGGCGTGAGGGACGACGCGGATCACGCGATCCTCCGCCCGATCCGGCCGGACGACATCCTCGGCTGCGTGGACGTCTTCTACGACGCCGTCGACCCGCTCTACCGACGGCTGGACCAGCCGCTGCCGCCGCGGGACCCCGCGTCGCTCGGGCGGCTGATCGGCCACCTGCTGGACCACGACGCCGATCGGGCGTGGCTCGCCGAGGCCCCGTCGTCCACGGGCGACGACCGGCCGCCCCGGATCCTGGGGTTCGGCACGGCCTGGCAGCGGGAGTCCACCTGGTACCTGGCGCTCCTCTTCGTCCGGCCGCAGGCCCAGGCGAGCGGCCTGGGCCGGAAGCTGCTCCTGCGCACGTTCCCGCGAGGGCCGATGGATCCCCCGGACCCGGAGGACGGCGCGCCCGATCCGGGCGGCGCGACGGAGGGCGGCGCGCCCGTGCTGGACGGCGCGGCGGCGGCCCCCGGTCACGGGGCAACCGGCGGTGGGGCGACCGGCGCCGGCTCCGGCCTGATGGCGACCTGCGTCGACTCCATCCAGCCCATCTCCACCGGGCTCTACGCGGGATACGGCATGGTGCCCCGCGTGCCGCTCTTCACGGCCATCGGACGGCCCCGCCCCGGGTCGCTGCCGGCACTCCCCCGGGATGTCGTGGCCACCGGCTTCGAGGCGCTCCCGGCCACGTACCCGCTCGCCGGGACGCTCGCCGGGCTGGACCGCGCCACGCTCGGGTTCGAGCGGCCGCAGGACCACCGGTTCTGGGCGCGCGAGGGCCGCCGCGGCGTCCTGTTCCGCCGGGCGGGGGCCGGCGATGTCCTGGGGTACGGCTACGCCCAGCCGTCGGGCCGGCTGGGCCCGGTGGCGCTCCTCGACGAGACGCTCTACCCCGGCGTGCTGGGGACGCTGGTGGCCCGCGAGTCGCCGCCGGGCCCGTACCTTGCCCTCGTGCCCGGCGTGAACCACCGCGCGATCGTGGCGCTGCTCCACGCCGGGTTCCGCTTCGAGGGCTTCCCCGGGATCGTCGGCTCGACGCGCCCGTGGGAGGGCCTGGCGCGGTACCTGCCCGCCAGCTACGCGCTGCCGTGATGGGACGCGGGCATGGTGACCGGGCGGGCGGCGTGACCGGGCGGGCGGCGTGATCGGGCCGGCGGCGTGACCGGGCGGGCGGCGGCGCCGTTCGACCCGGGCTCGTTCGACGCCGCGGCGTTCGGGGCCGGCTGGAGCGCCTCGCTGCGGCGCGGCTCCGATACCGAGCTGCGCGGCTGGCTCGACCTCGCCCTCGCGTGCTGCGACGCGGCCGACGCGATCGCGCTGCGCCACTTCCGGCGCGACCTGGAGATCTCCGCCAAGCCCGATCGCACCCTGGTCACGCAGGCTGATCGCGCGATCGAGCTCGAGCTCCGGGAGCGGATCCTGGCCGCCCACCCGGACCACGGGCTGGTCGGCGAGGAGTACGGCACCGAGTCGGCCGGCGCCTCGGTGCGCTGGCACATCGACCCGATCGACGGGACCCACAACTTCGTCCGGGGCGTCCCGCTCTTCGCCACGCTGCTCGGCGTCGAGCGGGACGGGGAGCTGCAGGTGGGCGTCCTGTCCGCGCCGGCACTGCGGGAGCGCTGGTTCGCGTGGCGAGGGGGCGGCGCGTGGGCGGCCCGTTCGGCGGCCCCGGTGCGCGTGGAGGTCTCCCGCGTGCACCGTCTCGCCGACGCGCAGGTGCTGTACGCCTCCCCGTTCGACGTCATGGCCACCGGCTGGGCACCGGGCTTCGAGGCGCTCGTCCGGGGTGCGTGGCGAGACCGCGGGTTCGGCGACTTCTGGGGCTACGCGCTGGTGGCCGAGGGCGCGGCCGAGGCGATGATCGAGGTCGGCCTCAAGTCGTGGGACCTGGCGGCCCCCACCGTGCTGGTCGAGGAGGCGGGCGGACGGCTCAGCGACTTCGCGGGGGCCCGGGGCCTGGAGATCGGCAGCGTGCTCGCGACCAACGGCAGCATGCACGGCGCGGTCCTGGCCGCGCTGGGCGGCCGGGAGACCGACGCCTCACGCTGAGCCCCGAGGGGCGGCCGGGTCGGTGCCCGTGCTACCCTGTCGGCGACGTGGCTTTGCTCGCCGTGCCCGCGTGCGGAGTCCCCGGCAACCTCCGCGCGCGGAGCCAGACATGAGCACCTCCCCGCCCCGCATCGCGGGCGCCATCGCCGCATCGGCCGCGGTCCACATCTCCCGGGACGCCGCACCACTGGCACCTGCGTCCACGGACGCGGCCCCCGCGACCCGGCGCATCTCGCTTGCGCTCGAGGACGTGAGCAAGGTCTACCCGAACGGGCGTCGCGCACTGGCCGACGTGGACCTCGTGGTGCCCGACGGCGACTTCGTCTTCCTGGTGGGTCCCTCGGGCGCAGGCAAGAGCACGCTGATCAAGCTGCTGATCCGCGACGATCCCGCTACTAGCGGGACCGTGTTCGTGGCGGGCCGCGACGTCAGCCGGCTCTCGCGCCGGGACGTGCCCCGACTGCGGCGGCGCATCGGAATCGTCTTCCAGGACTACAAGCTGCTGCCCCACAAGTCGGTCCGGGAGAACGTCGCGTTCGCCCTCGAGGTGACGGGCACACCCGGCCGGCAGATCCTCCCCGCCGTCGAGCGGGTCCTGGCCCTGGTCGGGCTCACTGCGCAGGCCGACCAGCTCCCCAGCCAGCTCTCCGGCGGCGAGCAGCAGCGCACCGCGATCGCGCGAGCGCTGGTCCACGAACCGCGCGTCATCATCGCCGACGAGCCGACCGGCAACCTGGACCCGCTCATCAGCTGGGAGATCATCCAGCTGCTGCTGCGCATCAACGAACTGGGAACGACCGTCCTGATGGCCACCCACAACGCCGAGGTGGTGACCGCGCTGCGGCGCCGCGTGGTCGCGCTCGAGGATGGGCGGGTGGTGCGCGACGAGGTCGGCGGCTACCACCGCGAGTACTGACGGATGCTGCGCTTCCTGCTCTTCTCGTTCCGCCGCGCGTGGCAGGGGTTCTGGCGCAACCTCGTCATGAGCCTCGCCGCGACGGTCACCATGACCCTGATGCTGCTCATGCTGGCGGGGCTGGTGATCGGCCTCTCCGGCATGGACGCCGGGCTCCGCTTCGTGGAGCAGAAGGTGGAGGTCCAGGCGTTCATCGCCGACGGCGCGCCCCAGGCGCAGGTCGACGCCCTGGTGGCCCAGGTGCGCGCGCTGCCGGAGGTGTCGCAGGTCGTCTACCTGGACAAGCAGCAGGCGCTCGCGCAGTGGCAGCAACAGCTTCGCGAGCAGGGCAAGCCGGACTACTCGAGCGAGACGGGCACCAACCCCATCCCGGCCAGCATCCAGGTGAAGCTGAAGGATCCGCACGTGTACGGGTCCGTGATCCAGACGCTCCAGAGCGCGCACGGCGTCGTGACCGACGTCCTCCAGACGCAGCAGGTGGTGGATGCGCTGCTCACCGTGACCGGCTTCCTGCGCACCGCCGGGCTGGTGATCCTGGGCCTGGTGGGGATCACGGTCCTCTTCATCGTGATCAACACGATCCGGCTCGCCGTGGTGGCACGCGGCGAGGAGATCGAGATCATGCGGCTCGTCGGCGCGTCCGACGCGTTCATCCGCTGGCCGTTCATCTTCGAGGGGATCCTGGTGGGCCTCCTGGGCGCGGCGATCACGCTGGGGATCCTCGGGCTGGCGGCCCAGCCGATCGGCCAGGCCGTGGCCACGCTGGTGGGCCAGGTGCCCATCCAGTTCGACCAGGACCTCGCGCAGCAGCTGGTCCTCGTGGTGGGCGGGGCCGGGATCGCGCTGGGCGGCGTGGGTGCCTTCATCTCCGTGCGGACCTACCTGATCCGCTGATCCCCGCCCGACGGCCGGCCCGGGAAGCGGCACAATCGCACCACGCGGCGGCGCGCCGCGGATCGAGCCTCGGTGGCCGGTGGCCCATGGGCATCCGGCCTCCGTCCGGGCATGCGCCGTCCCGCCCGACGGGCGGGACGTCAACGAGGCACCCGCCCATGCTGATCCAACCGTCATCCCCGGATCCCCTCCCGCGGACGCCGCCCGAACAGCCACACGACCCCGCCCGGGCCCCGGACGCGGCTCCCGCCCCGGCTCCTGCCCCGGTTCCGGACGTGGCCCCTGCGCCGGCCCCGGTCGCCGGACCGGCGCCGGCCGGGCACGCCGATGGCCGTCGCGCCACGGTGTGGCTCGCGGTGATCGGCGCCGCCATCCTGGCCGGCAGCGCCCTCTTCGCCGCAGGATTCCTCCTCGGCCGCCAGACGGTCCTGACCGACGGAACACCGCCCCAGCTGGCGGCCGATCTCCAGCCGTTCTGGGACGCGTTCGATTCGATCGAGCAGCGCTACGCGGGCCTCCCGGTGGACCGGCGCGCGATCGTCGAGGGCGCCATCTCCGGCATGTTCAAGGCCCTGGGCGATCCCTTCTCCGCCTACATGACGGGCGAGGCGTACCGCGCCTCCCTCACCAGCGTGTCCGGCCAGTTCGAGGGGATCGGGGCCACGATCGCCACGGAGGACCCGTCCGGGAACCAGGGGTGCGAGCCGGCAGGACCGGCGTGCCGGGTCGTGGTCGTCCGCCCCATCCCCGGTTCGCCGGCGGAGCGTGCCGGGATCCGGCCGGGCGACGGGATCCTGGCCGTGGACGGCAGGGAGGTGACCGGCCTGACGATCGACCAGGTGGTGGCGCTGGTCCGCGGGCCGCGCGGCACGCCGGTGACCCTGCGCATCGGACGCGGCTCGGCGCCGCCGTTCGACCTGCGCATCGTCCGCGAGATCGTCACCACCGAGGACGTCACCAGTCGGCTCGTGGCAGGGGGAACCCTGGGGTACATCCAGGTCTCGGGATTCGGCGCCGGTGTGGCCGCCGACTTCAAGTCCCAGCTCCGCTCGCTCCTCGCCAATGGCGCCCGCGGCATCGTGCTCGACCTGCGCGGCAACCCCGGCGGGCTCATCGACCAGGCACGCACGATCGCGAGCCAGTTCATCGCCAGCGGGCCCATCTACTGGGAGCAGCAGGCCGACGGCTCGCGCACCCCGGTCGACGCCGAGCCGGGCGGAGTGGCCACCAGCCGCGCCCTGCCGGTCGCGGTCCTGGTGGACAAGGGCACCGCGAGCGCATCGGAGATCCTGGCCGGCGCCCTCCAGGACAGCGGCCGCGGCATCCTGATCGGCAGCACGACGTACGGCAAGGGGACCGTGCAGGAGTGGCAGCTCCTGGGGCAGGACATGGGCGGGTTCAAGCTGACCATCGCGCGGTGGCTGACGCCGTCACAGCGCTGGATCAACGGCACGGGCCTGACGCCGAACATCGCCGTCACGACCCCGGCGTCGGCCACGGCCGGCGGCGACCCGGTGCTGGCACGGGCGATCCAGGTGCTGTCGACGAAGCTGGCACCCGCGGCCGGGACGACGGCCGTGCCACGCGGCGCAGCGGCGCTTGCCTTCGCCGCCGGCAGCCGCTAGTATCCCCTGCAACGAAAGGAGGTGATGTGCAGTGATAGACAGTCATTGCACCACCCCGCGGGAGGCCTCGGCCTAGCTCGCAGGTTGGTACGCAACCGAACGCCGGCCCTCGGTGGGCCGGCGTTCGTGCGTCCGGGGGCCCTGCTCGCGTATCCTCATCGCTCGCCACGGCAGCGGGCCCTCCCGTGCACGACGTGGCACCGCATGCCGTCGACCGGCCCGGCCCGGCCCACGCACCCGCCGCGACCAGCCCGCCGATCGAGCAGGGCCGGCGCACCGGCCCGAAGGATCGTCAGATGTCCGAGCACACGGTCACCGTCAACCGCAAGGCGCGTCACGAGTACTCCATCGAGGAGACCGTCGAGGCGGGGATCGTGCTGACCGGCACCGAGATCAAGAGCGTCAGGGCGGGGAAGGTCAACCTGCAGGACGCGTATGCCCGGATCGAGCGGGGCGAGGCGTGGCTGATCGGGGCCCACATCGCGCCGTACGAGGCCGGCAACCGCTACAACCACGAGGCGCGGCGCACCCGCAAGCTCCTCCTGCACCGTGACGAGATCCACGAGCTCCTGGGGCGCACGACCCGGAAGGGGCTGACCCTGGTGCCGCTCCGCCTCTACATCACCGACCACGGACTCGCGAAGCTCGAGCTGGGCCTGGCCCGCGGCAAGCAGCAGCACGACCGGCGGCGCGAGATCGCCGCGCGGGACGCGCGCCGGGAGCTCGACCGGGAGCTGGCCGACGCCGATCGCGGCCGGTAGGCGCCCCCGGACGGCCCTTCGCGGGACCCCGCACGGGCACAGCGCCAGGCGCCGGCACCGCGATCGCGGGGGTCGGGTCTTGGCGCAGGCGGCGTGAGCCGGTAGAATCAGGTTTCCGAACGGAAGTTCGGTATGGGGATGCGTGGTTTCGACAGGGCCCGAACCCCAGGGAACGCGAGCCGAGGTGCCGTCTGGCCTCGTTAAACAGGCGGCAAACGAAGTAACTGGCAACCGCCAGCCTGCTCTCGCCCTCGCCGCTTAGGCGGTAAGGTGAGCGTGGAAGCAGCCTCCTCCCCGTGGGCTGTGGAAGCGTCATTCAGCGGGGATGCGGCTCCGGGGAGCGTCGCGTAGCCGGAGAGCAAGCCCGAAAGGGGACGCGACTGGACCGGACGGCACGTTGCCGATGGCGGGCCGGACGGTCGACGACAACGCATCGGACACGCTCGTAGTGGTCCCTGGACGACGGTTCTGGACGGGGAGTTCGACCCTCCCCCATCTCCACCAGCACTCATCGCGACGACGCCGGTTCCGGGGCGAGGCTCCGGGTCCGGCGTCACGCATGTCCGGCCCCGGTCGCCGGACACCGCGCACGCTGCTTCGCCCCATTGATTCGCGCCCGTCGCGGCCCCAGACTGGTTCGCAACGGGCCGGCAAGCGTCCGCCTGCGCGGATGGTTCGCAGGGCTGCCTCGAGGTGGGCGCCGGCCGTGGCTCGCGTCCCGAATCACCGGAGGTTGACCCCGTGGGTCGAGTCGTCCCCCGCACCAGGCTGCTGCGCCTGGGCGCGGCCCTCGCGCTCCTCGCCGCGCTCCTCACGCCGGCCGCCCAGTCGGCAGTGGCCAACGCCGCCAGCGCCGGCACGCTCCCGCAGCACGTCTTCGTGATCATGCTCGAGAACCACTCGAAGTCCAGCGTGCTCGGCGACCCGAACGCTCCGTACATCAACGCCCTGGCGAAGGAGTACGCCGTGGCGGAGAACTACTACGGCGTGACCCACCCCAGCGAGCCCAACTACGTTGCGGCCATCAGCGGCAGCAACTGGTTCATGAACGACGACAACCCGGCCAATCGGTATGACCACACCAACCTGGTGGACCAGCTCGAGGCGCATCACCTGACCTGGACCGCCTACATGCAGGCCATGCCGTCGGCCGGCTTCCTCGGCGATTCCGCCAACGGCGGCCTCTACGCCAGCAAGCACGACCCATTCGTGCTCTTCAATGACATCCGCAGCAACCCGAAGCGCCTGGCCAACATCAAGCCGTACACGAGCTTCGCCTCCGACCTGGCGCACGGCCGCGTCGCCAACTTCGTCTGGATCACCCCCGACCAGTGCAGCGACATGCACGGCGGGGTCTACTCGGCGGTGGCCGGATTCCCGGAGGCGCCCTGCCCCTACGGCAACACCAACGACGACGCGAACGACGCTGCGCTCAAGCAGAAGGCCGACGCGTTCGTCAGGACCACCGTCCAGGCGATCATCCACTCGAGCGCGTGGGGCCAGAACAGCGCCATCTTCATCGTCACGGACGAGAACGACTACACGGGCGACACGGCGACCGACGGCTGGGCGTCTGCGGCCGGCTGCTGCAACTCGCCGATTCTCCCGCCCGGATACCAGTTCCTGAAGTCCGACGGCGTCACGCCGGACGGCAACACCTGGGCCGGCGGGACGTACGGCGGCGGACTGATCCCGGCCGTGGTGGTGACCACGCACGGCAAGCGCCACTTCCAGGGCTACCAGGCGTTCAACCACTACTCGCTGCTCAAGACGGTCGAGCAGATCTGGAGCCTGGGCTACCTGGGGAACGCCTCGGACGACGTGCAGGTCCACTCGCTGCTGGGGTACCTGCGTCCCTGACGTGCCGCGCGGCGGACATCCCGCCGCCCGTTGAACCAGTCGAGCCGGGGGCCTGCGACCCCGGCTCGACCGTCTGTCTCGTGGATCCCCGCGACCCGGGTCAGGGAGCGGCCGACGCTCCCGCCGACGGGCCGGCGGACGGAGACGGCAACGCCTTCACCCCGACCTGGATCAGCCCGTTCACCGTGGCGTAGTGCGAGTAGAACGTCTCCTGGTGGATGACCGCGCCGGAGGCATCGGTGACCGTCCGGGTCACCCACGCGTCGAACCCGTTCGACGCGTACTCCACCTGGTTCGTCTGTCCGGGCTTCAGCGTGGTCACGTCCACGTACTTCGTGGTGGCGTACGAGTAGTTCTTGATGATCGGGGTCGACAGCGTGACGGTCCGGCCGGGGTTGACGCTGAAGAGCTGGAACGTGACGGTGCCCGGGCCGTTGATCGCGTGGATCAGCACGGGGTAGCTCGTGTCGTTGCGCCAGGTCATGTCCTGCTCCCACCCCGTGCCCAGGGCGACGGTGGCGTCGAGGCCGACCGGGTAGCGCGAGATGTAGTAGTAGTGGTTGGCGCGGTCCCCGATCTCGTAGCCGGCGCGCAGCGCGGCGTTGAACAGGGTGGTGGAGGTGCTGCAGATGCCGCCGGCGATCGCGCCCGTCTCCTCCGTGTGGCCGTCGATGATGGCGCCGCCCATGCCGTAGCCCTCGGCGAGGGTGGGCACCCCGACCACCTTCCAGAAGTCGAACCAGGCCCCGGGGGCGACCACGTAGCCGTCGATCTTCGCAGCCGGGATGCTGATGTTGCGACCCCAGTAGTTGGAGATGCCGGGCACGAAGTAGGTGGTCCAGCTTCCGACCATGGTCATCAGCGGCGCCGTCTGCTTCGCCTCGGCCGTGGTCAGTGCGGGGGCCACGCTGGACATCACCAGCTGCACCGTGGGCGGCGGGCCGCCCACGGGCTGCGCGGCGAGCGAGGTTCCGATCGCCCCGAGACTCGCCGCGACGTCCAGCTGGCTGCCGTCCCGGCCCGCGAGCACGCCGACCACCGTGCCGTCTCCCAGCAGGTACGTGGCGTCCTTCGGCGCCTGGTTCACCTTCGGGGCGAGCTGGGCGAGCGCATCCCGCGCGGCGGCGGCCCCGACGACGGGCACGTATCCCTGCGCCGTCGTGGTGAAGGCGATCCACGTCCGCAGCGTGGCGGGGTCGATGGTGGCCGAGAACTTCGGCTGCCCGGCGACGGTCAGGGTGAGCGGCTGGGCCGTCATCCGGTCGGCAGCCTGGATGGCGGCGGTGGCCTCCGCGGTGCTCACCGCCGGTGACGTCGCGAGGTCGGTCAGGTCGACGACGGCCCGGGTGCCCGGTGCGGCCAGGGCCCGATCGGCGGCGGCGAAGGCCGCGGACTGGTCGATGGCGCTTCCGGCGGCCGCGCCGGTGACGACGAAGGTTCCGTCCGGCCCGAGCGTCGCCGACGCGTCGATCGCCGCCACGTTGCGGATGCCGGCGGCCTGCGCGATCGCGGCCTCGAGCGCGGGACGGCTGTACGTCATCCGAGCGCCGACGGTCTCCCCGCGGACCAGCGCGCGCACGTCCTCCGCAAGGTTCGTGGCCTGGTCGGCACCGTGGCCGACGGAGAACGCCGCGCCGAGCAGGGCCGGGTAGTCGTAGGAACGGCCGAGCTGCGCGAAGGGCACCTGGATGTC
The DNA here is from genome assembly GCA_021785115.1 of Chloroflexota bacterium. Next base: position 12,159 of record JAJYGO010000077.1, read on the forward strand.
GCCTGCAGGTGCCCGAAGCACGAGGACGCCGTCCGTGGCGCTGGGAAGCCGCGCCCGAAGCGTCGCCTCGGCGGCCGCGCGGTCGAGCCCGCCGATCGGCACACCGCCGACGGTGACGCCCGGGACCGCCCGGCCCGCGAACGCCTGCTGGTACCCGACCGCGAACCCGGCGAGGATCGCGACCGCGAGCAGCAGCGTCACCGCGAAGGCCGCCACCGCACGCGGCCACGACGCGGGCTCGTGCAGCTCGATGCCCGCCGGCAGGTCGACGCCGGCAGTTTCGGCAGTCATCGTGCGCATATCCTAACCGGACGATGCACAAACCGATGCCGGGACTTTCGGCCCACGGCCGACTGGGTCGCGGGCGCCCTCGGTCCCGGCGTCGGCGGCGGGCCTCCAGCCGCCGGACGGCCACCGTCCCGACCGGGAACGGGCGGGGGCGCTAGTCCTCCTGGCGGATGATCACCACGCGCCGGTTGGGCTCCTCGCCGATCGACTGCGTGGCCACGCCCGGCCGGTCACGCAGCGCCAGGTGCACCCAGCGCCGCTCGAGCGCGGGCATCGGCTCGAGCTGGAGCATGCGCCCGGTCTCCTCGACGTGGTCGGCGGCGCGCTGTGCGATCTCGCGCAGCTGCCGTTCGCGCCGCCCACGATAGTCCTCCACGTCGACCAGCACGCGCGTCCACTCGCCCATCCGCCGCGAGAGGAGCAGGTTGACCAGGTGCTGCAGCGCCGAGAGCCGCTCGCCCTTGCGCCCGATCAGCGCACCGAGCGCCTCCTTCTCGGCGCCCTCGCCGGTCACGTCGAGCTTCGAGGTCTCGCCCGTGTGCACGGTCACGCGCACGTCGTAGCCGAGGTGACCGAGGATGGTCTGCAGGATCTCGCGGCCCGCCTCGAGCGCCTCGGGGCTGGCTTCCGCGGCCTGGACCTCCTCGCGCTCGGTGCTCACCGAGCGCGCCGCGGCGACCTCCGCCCGCTCGCCCTCCGAGAGGCTGACTGCGCCGCGCTGCTCCCGGGGTCCGCGACGAGGCGCGCCCCGGTCGCCGTGCCGCTCGAACCGTCCGCCGCGCTCCGTCCGGGCGGGTCGCTCGTGGTGCTCACCTCCGGCCGGTCGCTCCGCGCGCTCGGCCGTCTCGGTCCGCTCCGGACCGGCCGGCTGCCAGTCCCGGGGCCCTCGCGGCGCGCCCTCCCGGGCAGGAACCCGGCGGCCCCGTTCGCGGTCGCCGGCCCCGCCCCGCTCGAACGCACCTCGGCCACGGTCCTCCCGCGGCGGGCGTTCCGGGAGCGGCGGCAGCGGCTGGGATTCCGCCGCGGCACGGCGGGGCGCTGCTCCGCCGAGCGCGGATCGCGGCGCGGCGATGACCCGCGCGGGCTCGGCGCCCATGCCGAGCACGCCCCGGCTCCCGGGGGTCAGGATCTCGAAGTCCAGGTCATCCAGGCCGCTCACGCCGAAGGCCTCGCGCGCCTGGCGGAGTGCCTCCTCGACGGTCCGGCCGGTGAACTCCTGGTACTCGCTGCTCATCGACGCCTCCCTCGCCGGCTCGTCCGGGCCCGTTCCCTGTTCGGCCGCACCGTGCCGGCCGCGCTGTCCCTGGGCAGGCGACGCGGACCCGCCTGATCACCCGCTCCGGGCGTCGGCAGCTTCGGCGGCGGCGGCGCGAACCTCGGGGTGTGTCCGACGGCGAACGACGGTGTCCATCCGAACAAGGGGAACAGTGATCCCCAACCGGCGATCAGATACTGCTGCACGATCGAGAAGACCGTGGTGACGATCCAGTAGATGAAGAGCCCGGCCGGCAGGAACGAGCCGTACACGAGCGAGAGGAGCGGCAGCAGCAGGAACGCCCGCTGCTGCGCCTGGGCCTGCGGGTCGCTGGAGCTCGGCATCATCATCCGCGTCTGAAGCAACTGGAACAGCGCGGAGACCAAGGCGAGCAGGCTGAACCCGAAGTTGATCACCGGGATCCTGAAGAGGATCTCCGGTGTGCTCGCATCGAGGCCGCCCAGCCACCAGATGTGCGGCTGGATGCAGGGGGCGCCCGTCGCCGCCCCGGCCTGGCACGTGACGTGCAGCACCTCGACCCCGAACACCTGCAGCATCGAGCTGATGTTCGGCGCCGTCAGCCCCGACGAGAAGACGGAGTACATGGGGAACAGGAGCACCATGGTGAGCATGGTGGGCAGGCACCCGGAGGCGGGGTTCACGCCGCGCTCCCGGTAGAGCCGCATCTGCTCCTCGCTCACCTTCTGGCGGTCGCCCTTGTACTTCGAGGCGATCGCCTTCAGCTCCGGCTGCAGCATCTGCATCCGGCGCTGCGAGACGATCTGGGCTCGGTAGACCGGGACGAGCAGGAGCCGGATCAGGAGCGTGACGAGGATGATCGCGATGCCGATGTCGCCGACGATGTTGTAGAAGAAGATCAGGACCAGGAAGATCGCCTGGAAGATGGGGGTGAAGGCCCACGCGATCAGGCTGAACGGGTCGGCGCCGTTCGGCTGGGCCGGGCAGAGATTGGGGTGCCGCGTGGGCGCCGGCGTCTGGCCGGGCTTGAGGCTGGGTGCCGGCGTGGCCGCCGGGTTGGGGCACGGCGGCAGGGACGCGGTCACCGCCCCGGTCAGCGGAGACGCGCTCGGCCCGGTGGCCGATGCGCCCGATGCAATCGGCGCGGGCGAGGCGCCGGGGGTGGGCGACGCGGCCAGCGCGATCGGGATGATCGCGAAGTACGCGGCGAGCGCGAGCGCCGCCGCCATCGGCAGCACGCGGAGTCGGCGGGTGATCACCTTCGTGGGCTGCTCCCTTTCCTCGGCGCTACGGCACGGGGTCATAGCCGCCCGGGTGCCACGGGTGGCACCGGGCGATCCGCCGCGCGCCCATCCAGCTGCCGCGCAGCAGGCCGTACTTCGCAATGGCCTGCTCCGTGTAACGGGAGCAGGTCGGCTCGTAGCGGCACGACGCAGGGAGCCAGGCGAACAGGACGCGGTACAGCCGGATCGCGCCGATCCCCAGCATCCTCACGCGTCCCTTCCCTCCGGCCGAAGGATCCCCGCCCGGCCGAACAGTCGAGCCACCACGTCCCGCAGCTCAGCGTAGCTCGCCGAGACGCTGCCGGAGCGGGCAACGATCAGCACGTCCCATCCCGGTGTCACGCGCGCGGCGAGCGAGCGCACGATCTCCCGCAGCCGTCGGCGGACGCGGTTGCGCACCACGGCGCCTCCCAGCCGGCGACCGGTCGAGAAGGCATAGCGGGTTCGATCGAGACCGTTTCGCATCGTCCGCACCACGACGAGCGGATGGGCCCGGCTGGTCCCGTGGTGCTGGAGCGCGGCGAAGTCCGCCGGCCGGCGGAGCGTCTCCAGCGGGACCGCCATGGCGATCCGGTCAGGTCAGACGGTCAGGCGATGCCGGCCCCGTGCCCGCCGAGCGGCGAGCACGCGCCGCCCCCCGCGCGTCTTCATGCGCGCGCGGAAGCCGTGCTCCTTGGCGCGGTGTCGCTTCTTGGGCTGGTACGTCTGCTTCATCGGGCGCCACGGCTCCTTGGCAGGGACGACGTTCGAGCGGCGGCAGCAGGGCCGGATGGGGCCCACCTGCCCTGGGTGGATACGACACGACGCGCCGGCGCCCACGGCGCAGCGACGCGTCTCGTGCCGGGGGATTATATGGACCCGCCGGAACGGGTGTCAAACCGGTCGGACGTGTCCGGACGTGCCGACGAGCGTGAGGGGATGACGGGTGGGCGAGACGATCCAGCGCGATTTCCGGCCGTCCGGCAGCGCGACCATCGAGGACTTCGAGCGGCTGGACATCCGCGTCGGACGGATCCTCTCGGCGGAGACGTTCCCCGAGGCACGGCGCCCCGCCTATCGCCTGCGGATCGACTTCGGCCCCGGCGGGATCCGCGGCTCGTCCGCCCAGCTGCCCGGGACGTACCCGGACCCGGCCGTGCTGGTGGGTCGACTCGTGGTCGCGGTCGTCAACTTCCCGCCGCGCCGGGTGGCGGGTTTCCGAAGCGAGGTGCTCGTCCTGGGGGCGCTTCCGGACGACGGGCGGATCCCCCTCCTCTCGGTGGACGAGGGGGCATCTCCGGGCGATCCGATCGGTTGACCCGGGCGCCCGACCGGGGAGGATCCATACTCCCAGGGGGTATGGCGGTTTCGCGTTGCGACGGCATCGCGGCCGGTGCTAGGCTGTCCGGGCTCCCGATGCCCAGGGCACCGAGGCGGTCCGGATCGGCCGGCCGGCGTCCACCACGGGAAGCGCACAGGCGTCCGGTACCGACCCTCGCGCAGGGTTCTCCGGCTCCGCCACGGCGGCGAAGCGGTTGGGATGGAGTCGAGCGAACGGCATGGACGCGAAGCAGGTCTGGCGCGCCGCTCTCGGGGAACTCCAGGTGTCGCTCTCGCCGGCCAACTACGAGACCTGGCTGCGCGACACGGCCCTCATCGCGGTCGACGAACATCGCTTCCGGGTCGCCGTTCCCAACGGGTTCGCCAAGGACTGGCTCGAGTCGCGCTATCGCTCGCTGATCAGCCAGACGCTGGCCCGGATCGTCGGCTACAGCGTGCAGGTGGACTTCGAGGTCGTCTCGCAGCCCGCCGAGGCGGCCGAGGCGGTGGCCTCCCAGCCCGTGCGGGTGGAGCCCTCCCGGGTCGGCGGCGAGGGTGGCCCCAGCAACCTCAACCCGCGCTACACGTTCGGCAACTTCATCGTCGGCTCCGCCAACCGCCTGGCGCATGCCGCCAGCCTGTCGGTGGCGGAGCGCCCGGGCCACGCCTACAACCCGCTCTTCCTGTACGGCGGCGTGGGCCTGGGCAAGACGCACCTGATGCACGCCATCGGCAACCAGGTGATCGCCCGGTTCCCCCGCAAGAAGGTGGTCTACGCCACCAGCGAGAAGTTCACGAACGAGTTCATCACCAGCATCCAGCAGGGCCGCATCGACGAGTTCCGGGCCCGCTACCGGAAGATCGACGTCCTCCTCATCGACGACATCCAGTTCATCGCGGACAAGGAGCGGACGCAGGAGGAGTTCTTCCATACCTTCAACGCCATCCACGAGGACGGCAAGCAGATCGTCCTCTCCAGTGACCGGCCCCCCAAGCAGATCATGACCCTCGAGGAGCGGCTCCGGAGCCGCTTCGAGTGGGGGCTCATCGCGGACCTGACGGCGCCGGACCTGGAGACGCGGATCGCGATCCTGCGGGCCAAGGCGGAGGAGCAGTCGGCGGCCATCGGCTCGGACGCGATCGAGTTCATCGCCCGCAAGGTGGTCAGCAACATCCGGGAGCTCGAGGGCGCGCTCAACCGGATCCTGGCCTACGCCAGCATGAACGCCGTCCCCGTCAGCATCGACCTGGCCCAGGCGGTCCTGTCCAACGTGCTCTACAACCCGAAACGCCGCACCGTCACGCCCGAGCGGGTCGCGCGCGCCGTGTCCGAGTACTACGGGGTGGAGCTGGAGGCGCTCCGCGGGCAGAAGCGCGACAAGGCCATCGTGGTGCCGCGCCAGATCGCCATGTTCCTGATGCGCGAGGAGACGGATGTCTCGCTCCTCCGGATCGGGGCCGAACTCGGCGGCCGGGACCACTCCACGGTGCTGCACGCCTGCGACAAGATCACGCGGGAGAGCCAGGAGAACGACGATCTCCGCCGCGAGATCGCCGCCCTTCGCGAGCTCATCTACGCCGGGGAGTGATCGCGGCCCTCACCGCGTCTCCGGCGGGACGATCGCGCGGCGTGCCGTCGCTCTTCAGCCTGCCGCCCGCGGCGTCGCAGCAGGGCCTGCCGCACATCCTCGAAACCGTCCCGGCAGGGCTCTCGTGTGGATAAGGGGCCGGAATCGGTGGAAAAGCCCCGGCCGTTGTGGATAAGGAGGCACCGCCGCGAGGGGCCTTCGCTCCGTGGCGCCCGTCGCAGACGGGCCCCCGCGCCGGGGTCCGACTACTCGTCGAAACCCATCCACAGGTCGCCTGGGCCCGCATCCACAGCGCCGGCGCCGCCATCCACCCGACTGGCCGCGTCATCCACCTCTCGGCCGTGCGGGGCGGATCGGCGCCATCCACACCGTCCACCGCCCTGATGATGAGGGTGATGGAATGAGAAGATATGGGTCTCGACCAACCCCATCCATGGCGCAGTGGACAAGCGGAGCGGCCACGAGCACCGAGGGAGACGATCCGTGAAGCTATCGCTGATGCAGGAGAACCTGGCGCGAGGGCTCCAGGTCGTCGGGCGGGCGGTCTCCAGCCGGGCCACGCTCCCCGTCCTGTCCAACGTGCTGCTCCGCACCGAGGACGCCGGCCTCAAGCTGACCACCACGAACCTGGAGATCGGCATCACCTGCTGGGTGCCCGGCAAGATCGAGACCGACGGCTCGCTGACCGTCCCGGCGCGCCTCTTCGCCGACATCGTCAACTCCCTGCCGCCCGGCGAGCGGGTGGATCTGGAGGCTGATGGGGCCACCGGCCTGCGCATCCGCAGCGGGCGGTTCCGGGCGCACCTCAAGGGGATCGAGGCGGACGAGTTCCCGGCCATCCCGTCGGCCGGCGAGCGACCGACCACGCGCATCTCCCAGAAGGTCCTGCGCGCCGCCCTGGGCGAGGTCACCTTCGCGGCCGCCAGCGACGAGAGCCGCCCGATCCTGACCGGGGTGCTGACCCGGTTCACGGGCGACCGTCTCACCCTTGCCGCGGCCGACAACTACCGCATCGCGGTGAAGTCGATCGATGTGCTCGACCCGGTCGAGGAGAAGGCGGTGGTCGTCCCGGCCCGCTCGTACGCCGAGCTGGCGCGCATCCTCGCCGACGTGGACGACCCGCTCGAGGTGGTCCTGGCGCCCGCCAGGAACCAGGTGCTCTTCCATGTCGACGGGATTGACCTGATCACCCGCCTGGTCGATGGGCAGTTCCCCAACTACCAGCAGGTGCTCCCCACCTCGCACGCCACGCGTGCCGTCGTGGATCGGGAGGAGCTCCTGAAGGCCACCCGCCTCTCGGCCCTCATCGCCAGCTCCTCGGCCAACGTGGTGAAGCTGACCGTCTCGCCGGAGGGGACCGGGTCGATCGCCGTCGCGGCCAACGCGGAGGTGGGCGACAACGAGGGGGAGATCGAGGCCACCGTCGAGGGGGACGGCATCACCATCGCGTTCAATGCCCGGTTTCTCGCCGAGGTGCTGCAGAACATGGGCGATGCCCAGCTGGCGCTCGAGTTCAACGGCGCGCTCTCGCCCGGCGTGATCCGCCCGGTGGGCGACCCGGACTACGTGCACGTCATCATGCCCGTGAGGACCGCGTCGTAGCACGCCGCCGGGAGCGGCTGGGCTCCCCGGTTCCGTTCCACTCCCCGGACCCGGGACGCTGCCGTGCGCGTCGATGATCTCTCGCTGACCGACTTCCGGAGCTACCCCAGGCTCGAGGTGGCCTTCGGCCCCGGGCCCCACGTGGTGGTGGGGTCGAACGCGGCGGGCAAGACGAACCTGCTCGAGGCGATGGTGGTGCTGTCGCGCGGCGGTTCGCACCGGGCGCGCAGCGACCAGGAGTTGATCCGCTGGGGAGCGCCGGTCAGTCGGCTCGAGGCCGTCGTGTCCAGCGAGCCGGCATCGCAGGCGACGAACCGACTGGAGGTGGCGCTGGCCGCGCCTGGCGCCGGCGTGCGCGCCCAGAAGCGGATCCGCGTGAACGGCGTTGGCCGACGCGCCGACGCGCTCGGCGACGTCCTGCGGACGGTCCTCTTCGCACCCGAGTCGATGGCCCTGGTCTCCGGTTCGCCCTCGTTGCGCCGCGATGAGCTGGACCTGCTGGCCTCCCAGCTCCGACCGGCGCACGGGCGCGCCCTCGCCACCTACGGCCGGGCCCTGAGCCAGCGCAACAGCCTGCTGCGGCTGATCCGGGAGGGAAGCGCGGACCGCGACCAGCTGCCGTACTGGGACCGCGTCCTGGTGGAGGAGGGCGGCGCGATCGTGGAGGGGCGCCTGGTCGTCCTGGGGGAGCTCGAGGACGCGCTGGCCGGCGCCCACCTCGAGATCGCGCCGGGAGAATCGCCGCTGGCGGTGGCCTACGAGACGAACGCACCCGCCCGCCCCGGTGAGACTCCCGCGGATGCGCTGCGCCGACGGCTGCGCGAGACGGCCGAGAAGGAGGCCTGGAACGGGCAGACGCTGGTGGGGCCCCACCGCGACGACATCCGGTTCATCCTCGGGGGGCGGGACGCCGCCTCGTACGGGTCGCGCGGCCAGCAGCGCAGCATCATCCTGGCGTTCAAGCTGGCCGAGCTCGACCTGCTGGCCCGGCGCGACGGCGTGGCCCCCCTGCTCCTCCTCGACGACGTCTTCAGCGAGCTCGACCCGGACCGTCGCGCCCACCTGGTGCGCAGGATCGGGGCCCTGCCCCAGGCCTTCATCACGACCACGGCGCTCGAGGACCTCGACCCGGCCCTGGTGGCGGAGTCGACGGCCTGGCGCGTCGCCCCCGGCCGGCTGGAGCGGATCCCGTGATCGCTCGTGGGAACCGGGGTCGATGAGGCGCGCCGGGAGGGGGCGACCATGACGGGGCGTCGGCGCCCCATGCGGCGGCTGGGCGACCTGCTGCCGGCCACCGCGGCCGCCCTCGGGCTCGAGGACGAGCTGCGGCTGGCGCGCGCCATGGCGGCCTGGGACCGGATCGTCTCGGAGCACGTTCCCCCGGCCGCGGGGGAGACCAGGCTCATCGCGATCCGCGGTGACGAGCTGCTGGTGAGCGCCACCTCGGGTGCCGTTGCGGCCGAGCTCCGGCTTCGAGCCCCCACCCTGCTGGGGGCGCTGGCCGCGGCGCCGAACGGGGTCCGGGCCCGCGAACTGCGGATCGCCGTCCGTCCGGCCGCCGGGGGCAGGCACGACCCCGGGGGCGTGTAGACTCGAACCCATGGCGGTCCGGCTCCACACGAACCTCGGCCTCGTGCCGGAAGGCGAGCGGCTGGAGTCCTCGCCGGACGCAACCCTCGTGCAGGTGCCCACGATCGGCGCGACCGCGCGGTCGAAGGGGAGCCTGTACGCGATCGCGACCGTGCGGGGAGGGACCGCGCGCGCCCGCGAGGCGACGCACCTCCTGCTCGAGACCATCCAGCGGGAGTACTACTACGACGAGTCGGCCGGGATCGCCATCTGTCTCGAGAAGGCGATCCGCTCGGCCAATCGCCGGCTGGGGCACCGGCGCGACCTCCACCTGCCGGCCGATGGCGGGATGAGCGCCGTGGTGGCGGTGGTCCGCGAGCGCGAGATCTACGTCGCCACGGTCGGCGACGGGGATGCCTTCCTGGCCCGGCAGGGCCGGCTGCTGACGCTTCCCGAGGCGGACCGCGGACCGGGGCTGCCGGCGCCGGGCAACCTGCACGTCGACGTCTGGCGCGGCGAGCTGCTGGTTGGCGACGTGTTCCTGCTCGCCACGGGGGAGCTCGCGCGGCGGCTGGGGGTCGACGAGCTGCGGGGGGCGGTCTCCTCGCTCCCGCCGGCCCAGGCGGCGGCGCATCTGCACCACCGGCTGGTGGCGGAGGGCGCGCAGGACTCGGACGCCATCCTGGTGGTGGAGGCGTCCGAGGTCCCCGCCACGCGCGTGGAGCACCGGCTCGTGCCCGTTCATCCGGCGGATCCGCTGGCCGGGGCCCCCGATCGGTCGCCCATCCCGCTGGCGGACTCCGTCGTGGAGGGGGTCACCGCCGTCCGCGGCACCGCCGTGCGTGCCGGCGACGCGGGCGCGAGCGCGCTGGCGGGGCTCGTCGAGCGTGCACTGGAGCTTCTCCCGCGCCGCGGCACCGGACACCAGCGGGTCCGCTCCGTCACCGATCGCCGGGCGGGCGAACGGCGCATCGCCACGGCGATCCTGGGCACACTGGTGGTGCTGCTGGTGGCGGGCGTGGGCTACTGGGCCCTCAGCGGCGGGATCCGCGGGAAGACCGCGGAGATCCGGCAGGCGACCACGGGCGAAGACGCGCTGGCGTCGGTGCAGAACCAGCTCACCCTCGTCTTCGGCGGGGGCGGCGACCTGGTGAAGGCGGACCCCGCGCAGGCGCTCACCGCGCTGCGCTCGGCGTGGCAGCAGCTGGACGTGGCGCAGCAGGCCGGCGTGATGCCGGGCACCATCGCCGTCTACCGGGCGCAGGTCGCGGCCGGGCTGGACCAGCTCTACGGCACCGTGCAGACGGCGGCGGCCACGGTGGTCACCATGAAGAAGCTCGACCCGGCCGCCGATCTCTCGGGCCTGGTGCTCGGGCCTGACGGCGCCGCCTACGCCATCGACCGTGCGGCGCACACGGTGGTTCGCTTCGACCTGGCGCGCCACACGGTGACCGCCGTGGTCCGGCAGGGCGACGGGCCGGGCAACGGGGTGGGCGATCCGTGGATGCTCACCGTGGGCGGGCCCGACGTGGTCATCGTGGACCGCAACGGCGGCGTCTGGCGCTGGCGGCCGGCCGATCGCCTTGGCCACGGGACGCTGGGGGCGATCGTCATGAACCGGTCGGTCACCTGGGGCACCGACCTGATCGACGTGGAGACGTTCGTCCACAACGCCGACCTGGGCCTCTACAACCTCTACGTGGTGGACCCGAGCGCCCGGCAGATCCTGCGGTACGCGCCCGCCGCCGACGGCAGCGGCTTCCCCTCCGACCCGACCGGATACCTTGCCACCGCGCAGGACGTCTCGGGCTTCGAGCAGATCTTCATCGACGGCGACATCTACGCGCTCTCTCCCGACACCGTCACGCACTACATCGCCGGGCGGCCGGACGCCGCCTTCTCCCTGGCGGTGCCGCCCGACAACCAGGACCTGCGCCCGGGCCACCACTACCAGTTCATGACCGGCTCGGCGACGCGCGGCCAGGGGGCGCTCTACGTGTACGACTCCGCGCACCAGCGGGTCATCGCGTTCGACAAGGCGACCGGCAGCTACCTCGGCCAATACATCGCCGCCCAGGGCACGATCCCCTTCCAGGGCGTGCGCGGGATGTTCCTGCTCGATCCCGGGGGCGGCAAGGCACCGTCCATCGTCTGGGACACCGCGGACCGGCTCCTGGTCACGCCGCTGGTGGCCGCGCCGACCGGCGCCGCCGCGTCGCCATCGCCCTCGCCGACTGCGACGCCCCGCGCTACCGCCCGGCCCACCCGGCGCACCCCGGCACCGAGCACGAAGCCCTGACCGACGGCCCGGCCGTCAGGTGCGCCCGCCGGGAGCGGCGGCCCGATGTCCCGCTGCCGGCCCCGTCGTCCGGTCGTGCGGGAGCCCGCGTGTAGAATCGCCCACATGGAGTCGGACGGGCTCTGTGAGATGGTCGTCGAGAGCGTACGGGTCCACATGCTCTCGAGCCAGCACGTGGTGATCCTCAAGGAGCTGGGTCGCGACCGCTACCTCCCGATCTGGGTGGGTCCGTGGGAGGCCAACGCGATCGCCATGAAGCTCCAGGACCTGAAGCCGGAGCGCCCGCTCACCCACGACCTGTTCGTCACGACGCTCGAGCGGCTCGGCGCGACGCTGCGCCAGGTGGTGGTCTCCGACCTGGCCGACGAGACGTTCCGGGCCCGGATGTACCTGGAGCTGGACGGACGGACGCTGGACGTGGATGCGCGACCGAGCGACGCGATCGCGCTGGCGATCCGGGGCGGCGTCTCGATCTACGCGACGCAGGCCGTGCTCGACCGCGCGGGAGTCGAGCCGGAGCCGGACGCCACGGAGGAGGGCGGCGATCGCCTGGCGGTCTTCCGGGACTTCGTGAACTCGCTGGACGCCGACCTGGGCGATCCACCGGGCGGCGGGCCGGAGGGGCGCCCGGGCACGTAGGGGCGGCCTCTCGTCGGCGAGCCGGGGCGATCCTTCCGGGTGCGGTCTCCCCGCGCCCGGCACGGTCAGCCCCGGGTGTCGGTTCCCAGCACCGGCACGCCGCGCGCGAGGGCTGCACGGCGGTTCGCCCAGAGCCGAAGCCGGAACAGCCAGAAGTCACGCACCGCGCGCAGGATCACCCGGATCTTCGCGCCGGTGGCCCGCCCGGCCGTGCGCGGGTAGTGGGGCACGCCGACCTCTTCCAGCCGGGCGCCACGGGCGGTCACCTTGATCAGCAGCTCCGCGGAGAGGAAGGCGCCCCCCGACTCCAGGCGCACGCCGGCCAGGGCCTCGCGGCGGAAGACCTTGCACGCGCAGTCGACGTCCCGCACCCTCAGCCCGAAGAAGGTCCGCAGTGCGAGCCGGTAGAGCCGGGCGTACACGAGCCGCACCACCGGGTCCGCGCGCCGCAGCCGGTAGCCGACGACGGCTTCCGGGCCGCCCGGCCGATCGAGCAGCGCCAGCAGGCGCCCCAGGTCCGCCACCCGGAACTGGCGATCGCCGTCGGTGAAACCGATCACCGGGTGACGCGCGGCCGCGAAGCCGCTGCGCAGGGCGGCCCCGTACCCCAGGTTGGTGCGGTGATGCACGACCCGCACGAGATCCGGGTGCTCGGCGGCGAGTCGGTCGGCGATCGCCGGCGTGGCGTCCGTGCTCCCGTCGTCCACCGCGATGATCTCGAAGCGTTCGGCGAGGGCAGGAAGCGCCTCCAGTGCCTCCGCGACGAGCGCCTCCAGGTTGTCCTGCTCGTCGTGGGCCGGGAAGAAGAAGGAGAAGGCCGGGATGCGCGCGCTGGCCGCAGTCATCGGACGATCTCCCAGAGCGGGCTGTAGCCGGGAATGGTGTCGTGCTGCACGAGATGGTACTGGGACTCCAGCGCGGGGATGTCCTGGAACTGCCGGATCAGGAAGATCGGCCGGCCCTCGGCCTCGAAGTGGCGCACCGCGTTCTGGACGGTGTCCCAGCCGTCGTCGAGGAGGGTCCGGTCGTCCACGATCTCCACGTCGGGACGGCGCCCCTCGATCCAGCGTCCGTACCAGAGCGTGGTGGAGTAGCTCCACCACGAGATCACCACCGCGTCGCGCGGGAGGATGGCGTACGCCGCGTCCAGCCACTGGGCCGCCTGGTTGCCCGTCGCGCCGACCTGTGCCTGCCGCTCGGACAGGGCGCGCTGCGCGGGAAGCGTGAGCACGACCGCGGCCGCCAGCAGCGTCGCCACGACCCGCAGCAGCAGCGGCGCCACGCCCGACGACATGCGTCGGCGCACGGCCGGCCGCCAGGCGATCGCGCGGCCGATTGCCCATGCGACGGCGTCCCAGGCGAGCGAGGCGGCCACGCCGGCCCACAGCGCGAGGAGCGCGATGGGGACCAGGTAGTAGCGGTCCGGGGACCCATCGTTGTAGGCGCGGGCGAAGATCGTGACGATGACGAACCAGGTCGCCGCCATGAGGGCGACGGGCCGCCCCACGCTCCGCGGCCGCCGCGCCAGGACCAGCGTGGCGGCGAAGCCGGCGAGCCCGAGCACCACCACCGCCATGCTGAGGCTGGTGGCGAAGAAGTCGGCCACGGGGGCCAGGCCGCCCGTCAGCGGGTCCTGGAGCAGCCCGCGGAATTGCAGCCCCAGGACCAGGTAGGCGAAGCGGGCGGGCGTGTCCGGGTGCGCGTAATCGAGCGGCGGGTTCATCGACGCCCGGATCGGGATGTACGCGTAGAGGATCACGGTCAGCCCGACGATGAGCCCCGCGCACGCCGCGACCAGCCGGCGCCGGCGGGTGAACAGCCCCGGCTGCACGGCCAGCAGGAGGACCAGGATCCCCGGAGCGAGCAGGACGGTGAGGGCGTGGTTCCCGAGCGCGACCGCATAGACGGTCGACGCCGCGAGCAGGAGCCGGTCGGCCGTCCGGTCACCCGGGTCGTCCGCGGCCGCCCCCACCTCGCGCACTCGCTGCGCCCACGCCACGAGCAGGTAGAGGAGCAGGCCCGCCAGGAACAGGTGGAAGGCGTGCGGGTCGGCCCGTTCCGCCGTCCACCAGGTGATGGGCGCGACCGCCAGCAGCAGGCCGGACCCCACGGCCGGGGCCGCGCGCCGGGCCAGGCGATGGACGGTGGCGGCCACGAACGCCGCGCCGCCGGCCACGAGGATCGCCGACAGCAGGTTGATGCGGTAGGCGGTGTCGCCGAGCGGCGACAGCAGGATGCTGGCCGCCCAGGTCAGCAGGACGTACGAGGGGAACCCGGTGGGGTGCGCGATCCCCAGCACCGGTCCCACGGTCTGGAACTCCGCCGTGTCCCAGAACCCGACGCCCGGCATGAGCGTCGGCACGTAGAGGACGAGCGCCGCGACGAAGGTGACCGCGGCGACCGCAGCGTGGGTCACGCGCGGCGACGCGGCCGCGCGGCCGATCCGGGTCGCGCTCACCATCCGAGCACCACGCCCCAGTACACCCCCCAGAGGTTGACCAGCACGGAGAGACCGAGGAGGACCAGGACGGCGCGATCCAGCCCGCGCCGGGCCATGGCCAGGGTCACCAGCACGAGCGCGAACGGGGCGAAATCGTTGCTGAAGCGCCACCCGAACTGCACCCACCCCTGGCTGAAGTGCGCCAGGTCCGCGAGCGCCACGAGGAGGACCGCGAGCGCCGCACCGGCGACGAGCCGGTCACGGCGGATCGCCCGCAGGGCGGGGAGCGCGAGCAGGTACGCCGGGCTGGTCAGGATCAGGCTCATCGCGACGGGGTCGGGCTGGACGGTACCGCAGGTCGGGTCGAGGATCCCCAGGCCGCACGAGAGGTGGACCTGCGGAAGTCGGAACAGGACGAGCGCCAGGTTCTGCGGGATGTAGCGCAGGTCCTCGATGCCCCACGTCGGATGGTAGAGGGTCGGGTCCGGCCGGTACTCGACGCGGGCGATGGCATTGTAGGCGGGGTTGAAGAGATGGCCCGTGGCCGCCAGGTTGTACGCCGCGAGCGCGAGGAGGGGGATCGCCATCCCGATCGCGGCGGAGACCAGGCGCGTGCGCCACGTTCCCCGCCCCACGAAGAGCAGGAAGATCCCGCCGAAGGCCACGGTCAGGCGGGAGAGCGCGGCCAGGCCGAGCAGGAACCCGGCCGCGACGTCGCGACGGTCCAGCAGGCCGCGGGGATCCAGGAACCCGCGGGGGTCCGGCAGGCGGCGCGCGCGATCCTCGCCGGTGCCCTGCCGGATGACCGCGCCGCCCGTCGCGTCGGTCGTCCCCCGGCCGCGCAGGCCCGCGTCGCCGTCCACGGCCAGGGTGACCGCGAGCAGGGTCAGCCCGAGCGCGACGATGTGTGCCAGGAACCACGTGGTCCCGATGGCGGCCGCGTACCAGGCGACGGTCCCGAACCCGAAGAAGACCGTCGCCGCGAGCGCCACGCCGCGGTCCGCCGCCACGCGACGGCAGAGCCGCCATGCGAGTGCGACGTCCACTGCTCCCAGCAGCGCCGCGGTGAGCGAGGCGGGGGTGGCCAGGCCGAGGACCGCCACGACCGGCAGCAGGACGACGGCGGGGAGCGGCGGGAAAGGGATGATCCCCAGCCCGGGGTGGCCGGGGTCCGGCGCCACGTCCTGGAAGTACCAGTTCTGGTGCGGCCCGGTCGAGACGGGGAACGAGATGGCCAGGCGGCCGTGCAGCCAGGCCTCCGCCTGCCAGACGAAGTGGTTGTAGAAGTCCGAGTGCAGCGGGTTGGAGACGACGTACACCAGCGCAGCAACGACGGTCAGGGCGGCGCCGATCCGCCAGGAGGGGATGGGCGCCAGCAGGTCGCCGATCGCCGTCCGGGGGCCCCGGGTGGGCAGGAGGGGCGGTCCGACGGTCCACGGGACGGACGCCGGCGCGGGGGCTCCCGCGGTCGTCGGTCCAGTGTCCGTTGCTATACTGCCGTGCACCTCGTCGCTCGTCAGGAGGCCCGTTCCCTGGTGCGATCGCCTTCGACGGGTGGGACCGATCGTGGCCTCGGAGCGCCGGGAGGTTCGGCGCGCGCCGGGGTTCGCATCCGCCCCATCGCGCTGCTGCTGCTCGCCGGTCTCGCTCTCCGGCTCATCATCGCATACGTCCTCTTCCCCGGTTCCGGCTTCAAGACCGACATCTCGAGCTTCACCTCCTGGTCCCTGACGCTGGCCCACTACGGACCGCCGGGCTTCTATGCCAACGCGGGCTTCGCCGACTACACGCCGGGGTACCTCTACATCCTCTGGCTGGTGGGGCTGGCGGGCCAGGCGATCGCGACCCTGCTGGGATCGGACCCGGCGGTGGTGGTGGGGCAACTCATCAAGCTGCCGGCGATTCTCTTCGACGTCGCGGTCGCGTACGTCCTCTACCGGATCGTCCTGGCCTGGAACGGCAGCCTCGATGAGCCGGCCGATGCGGCCGAGTGGTCCGGGGCCGGGTCGAGCACGGCCGCCGGAGCGACAGGCGGTGCCGGATCGATCACTGCCGCCGGAGCGGCCGGGGCTGCCGGGCGCGGGGGCCGCACGCCGCGGGTCCGGCTGCTCGCCCTCGGCGTCGCGGCGCTCTACCTGTTCAACCCGGTCCCGTGGTACGACTCGGCGCTCTGGGGCCAGATGGACTCCCTGGGCGCGCTGCTCGTGCTGGGCGCGATCCTGACCCTGGTGGACGGCTGGTCCGAGGCCGCCGCAGCGCTGGCGGTGCTCGCGGCGCTCGTGAAGCCGCAGTTCGGGCTGGTGCTCTCTCCGATCGTGGGCGTCGTGCTGCTCCGGCGCCACCTGTTCGTGCCCGGCTCGGGACCCGTGCCGCGCCTGCGCAGCGGGCGACTGGCCAGCTGGTTCGTGGACGAGCAGGGCCCGTGGCGGATCATCTCCTCGATCGCCGCCGGCCTCTTCGTCCTCTTCGTGACCATCGTCCCGTTCCGCCTCGACGTGGTCGGGCTGGTGCGGCTGGTGTTGTCCACCGCCGCCGAGTACCACTACCTGACGGTCAACGCCTACAACGGGTGGGCGCTCGTCGCGGATCCCGGCGGCGTCTCGCTCGCGAGCGCGGGGACCTGGTCGAACGACCTCGTCCCGCTGCTCGGCCCGCTGTCCGGGTTCGTCATCGGCGCCGCCCTGCTCTTTGCCGGCATCATCCTCGGCGTCCTGCAGGTCGCCTGGCGCGACAGCCGTCGCTCCATCCTGCTCGCCATGGCGTTCCTCTCGCTCGCGTTCTTCGTGCTCCCCACGCGCGTCCACGAGCGGTACCTGTTCCCGATCTTCGTGATCCTGCCGCTGCTCGCGATGACCTCGCGCCGCTGGCTGGTCGCGACGGTCGTGCTGGCGACCGCGTCGTTCATGAACCTGCACGCCATCCTGACGCTCCCCCTCTACGCGACCGCCAACATCGCGGACCTGCTGGGCGGCCCGCAGTTCCGGTCCGAGCCCGGTGTCCTCCTCTCTGCCGCGGGGCACATCGCCGTCTTCCTGGTGGCCCTGGCGGCGCTGGAGCCGGTCGGCTGGCTGGTGCGTCGCCTCCTGGGCCGGCCCGATGTCGCCGCCGGGTGGGCCGGGGCGCCGGCAGGGGCGTCGATTACGGTGCCGTCGGCATCCGGACAGCCGCGCGCGCCGCTGGCCAGCGGGCCGCTCTCCGCCACGACGCCGCTTGCCACCGCCGTGCCGCCGGCCGCAGAGCCGGTCTCCACCACTGCGCCTCTCTCTGCCACGGGGCCGGTGATCGCCCCGCCGCCCTCTGCCGCGGGGCCGGTGATCGCCCCGCCGCTCCCCGCCGCGCCCGCGACCGGCGCGCCGGAGGCCGAGTGGGTCCCGCGCCCGGCGACCCGGTGGGGCCTGGGGGCCCTGCGCAATCTCCTCGGCCCGGGGTCGATCCGCGCCGACCGCAGCGCCTCCCTCCGCCACGAGGGAACCGGCCGCGTGGACCGGCTGGACGTGCTGGTCATGGCCCTGCTCTTCGTGGCCGCCATGACCACCCGGATCGTGGGCCTCTCCCAGCCGTACGGCATGTACTTCGACGAGATCTATCACGCCCGCACCGCCACCGAGTTCCTGCAGGACTGGCGTTACGGGATGCCGCACGCGATCTACGAGTTCACGCACCCGCACCTGGCGAAGTACCTCATGGCCGTGGGCCTGGTGACGTTCGGGGACGACCGGGTCACCGGCACCAGCAACCTGGGCGTGCCGGTGCGCGATGCCGCCATCGAGCCGCGCTGGTCCGACCCGGGCGTCTCGGCGGGGCGGCAGGGGGACCGCCTCTACGTCGCGACCGGGAGCGACGTGCTCGCCTACGACCTCCAGACGCGCGGCCTGGTGGCACGCATCCCCGTGCCGGGCGCCACCGCGGTGGCGGTCGACACGTTCCAGCACGTGATCTACGCGGCCGGGACCGACGGCGTCATCTGGTCGGTGCCGGGCGCCACCCTGGATGCGCTGCGCTCGTCGGGCGGCGGCGAGGCCACCGTCCAGCCCGCGCGGCTGCCCGGACCGGGAGCCGGCGGCCAGGTCGTCCGGCTGGTCGCCTCGACCACCGGCGGCAGCGTGCTGGCGGTCACCGCGAACGGTGCCATGGTCAGCCTCGACACCACGACGGGCGCCGTGCTGGGCCGCAACTCGGCCAGCGCGCAGGCCGGCACCGGACCGGTGGAGGGCGTGGTCGCCCTCGATCCGGTGACCGACGTGACGGTGGATCTCTCGAAGCCCTACGATCCTGCCCAGCTCGCCTCCCTCACGACCGCGCTCGGTGTGGCGTCCGGGCCGGCGGTCGAGCTGCCCGCGGCCGTCACGAAGGCGGAGGCGACGGTCGCCTCGGCCTCCGCGTCGGTGCAGCGGTACGCCAGCCTGCGGGCACGCACCGCGGCGCAGGAGCAGGCGCTCGCGACGGCCCGGCAGGCGCTCGCGTCGGCGCAGGCGCAGCTGGCCGCCGCGAAGGCGAGCCTGCGGACGGTGGTCGTCTCCGGATTCCTGAGCGCGACCCAGCAGACGGCGATCCAGTCCTCACTGCAGGCGCTCGGGAGCGCGGCGCAGCTGAGCAGCTCGCCGGTCTTCGCGGTCTCCGGCGGAACGTCCGTGCGGTTCCTCGACACGGCGACACTCGACCCCGTCGCCTCGGTGACGCTCCCGGGTCCCGCCGGCGGCATGGGGTTCGCCGACACGACCGACATCGGCCAGCCGACGCTGTACGTCGCCGAGGGCCGCACGCTGCAGACGGTCCAGCTGCCCGGGGATGGCCCGCCCGTCCTCGGCTCCGCGGTGCCGATGCCCGGGGCGGTCACCAACGTCACCTGGGACGCGGCCTCGGACATGATCCACGCGCTCGGCACCGCGCCCGACGGGCACACGCCCACGATCTACGTGGTGGAGCCGCACGGCAACGCGGTCTACGCCAACGCCAACCTGCCGTTCACGCCCGCTGCGTGGGCGCTCGACCAGCAGCCGGGCAACCCCGGCGGCGACCGGCAGCAACTGCTCAACTTCTCGTCCGCCGGCGAGGTGGCCGCGGTGGATGTCGGCAGCCACGCCTTCGCGTGGCGCCTGCCCGGGGTGATCGCTGGCTCCCTGATGATCGCGCTCCTCTTCCTGCTGGCCCGCCTCCTGTTCCGCCGCCGCTCGGTGGGCCTGATCCTGGCCGCCATGGCCCTGGTCGACGGGATGTTCTTCGCGAACTCCCGGATCGGGATGAACGACATCTACTCCGGCCTCTTCATCGTGGCCGCCTACGTCGTCTTCGCGGCCCTGGCGCTCGGCAAGTGGCGGGGGCGGTCCGCCCTGCTCGTCGGCCTGCCGCTGATGGGTGTCCTGCTGGGGCTGGCCTGTGCCTCCAAGTGGGTGGGCTTCTACGCCATCGGCGGCATCGGCCTGCTGACGCTGCTGCGCAGCGGCCTGGGACGGACCCTCGCCCTCGGCTCGATGGCGGCCCTCACCGGGATCCTGGGCTACTACTCGATCAGCGCCGCACCCGACGTGACCAACCCGCAGCTGAACGTCACGTTCCTGCTGATGATGATCGGGCTCACGCTGCTGCTGGCGGCGGGGGTCGCGGTGCGCAGCATGCACTGGACCGTGGAGGAGCTGCGCTTCGCGGTCTGGGGGCCGCTGGTCCTGGCGGCCGCGGCCGGCGCGGCCGCGATCCTCCTGGGTACCAGGCCGGGGTTCCCGGTCTCGCAGGTGGCGCTGCTGGGGGTGGCGCTCCTGCTGCTGGTGGTGGCGGTGGTCGCCTACGCGGCGCCGCTCGTGCTGGCGCGATACCGGGCCGGACCGCTGGCGCCCCCGCCCGAGCCGGGCGAGGCGCGCACCTACGTCGATCCGCCGGCGTCACCGCCCTCGGAGGACTGGCTGGTGCCGGGCGCCGGACGGGGACTGCCCTGGCTGTGGGCCCTGCTCTGCATGACCCTGATCCCGCTCGTCGTCTACGTGATCAGCTACATCCCCTGGGTGGCCCTGGGAAACCAGTTCTGGACCGGGTTCCCGCCCGGCAACCACGGGCAGACGCTGTGGCAGCTGACGGTCGAGATGTTCAACTACCACAACGACCTGCGCGTTCCGCACCCGGCATCGTCGCCGTGGTGGGCCTGGCCGTTCGACCTGAAGCCGGTCTGGTGGTACCAGGGATCGCTGGCGAACGGCACCGGCGCCTCCATCTACGACACCGGCAACCTGGTCCTCTTCTGGCTCTCGATCCCGGCGTTCCCCTGGGTGGCCTGGCAGGCGTGGCGGCGCCGCAGTCTCGCGCTCGGGATCGTGGTGTTCGCCGCCGCCAGCCAGTGGCTGCCCTGGGTCTGGGTCGACCGCGCGACGTTCCAGTACCACTTCCTGACCACGCTGCCCTTCACCTTCCTCGCGCTCGCCTACTTCGTGGCGGAGCTCTGGCACGGGCCATCGCGCCGGACCTGGGCGCTGGCGCGGATCTCCGCGGCCATCGCGATCCTGGGCCCGGCCATCCTGTGGCTGCTCAAGGGGCCGCTCTGCACGCTCGCCGGCACCGCCATCGTCGATCCGGCATCGCAGGTGTGCGGCACCGTGGCCAACCCCGTGATCGTGACCCAGCGCGTGACCGCGGCTGCGCTCGTGATCGTCATCGGCGCGGCGGCCACGGCGTGGCTCTGGTGGTCGGGGCGGAGGAGCGCCCTGGCCGAGGGTCGTGTCGGCGCCCGCGCGGTCCTGCCGGTCGGGATCGCCGTGGCGGCCACGCTGCTGGCCCTGGCGGTCGCGCAGACGGTGGTGCCGGACGTGCAGCTCCTCTCGGTGCCGCTGGGCAGCGGGGGCCCGCTCGTGGTCGCCGCCATCGTGGGGCTGCTGCTGCTGGGCCCCGCCTGGCTGGCGTTCCGGGCGCGCGACCCGCGGCGGTTCGCGGTGGGCATCCTGGTCGCGGCCGCACTCTGGTTCGTGGTCTGGTACCCGAACATCTCGGCCCTGCCGCTCCCGGCCTCGTTCGTCAACATGTACCAGGGGCTGCTGCCGACCTGGATCTACGACTTCCAGTTCACCGTCAACATGACGCCCGCCGCGCACCCGAAGCTGCTCACCGCCGGCACGGTGGCCCTGATCGCGGCCGTCGGGATCGGGTCGGTGGCCGTGATGTACGCCGCGCGGGCCTGGCGACTGGAGCTGGCGGTGCGACGCGCCGAGCGGGAGGGCCGGCTCCTGGACGGCACCGCCGGCGAGGGGCGCGCGACGCCCTGACGCGGATCCCTGACCGGCGCGCACCGCGCTGCGGCCGGATGGCTGACGCGGCCGCGTCGTGCTGCGGCCACCGCCGGCCGGGTGGCCCGCCCGGCGCCGCGCGCTACCCGGGCGTGCCGGCGGCGGTCGGGATCGCAGACGGCGCCCGGGACGGGATCGGTGCCCGGAAGGACGGGGGAAGCTGTCCCTGGGCGGCCAGGCGCCGGATGACGAACCCGTAGTAGTCGTCCACGCGGGCCGTCACGCGGTCCCAGCCGAACTCGTGCGAGCGCTCCAGCCCCGAGCGGCCCATCCGCTCCCGGGCCGCTGGATCGTCCAGCAGGTGCGCGATCGCGGCGGCCAGGGCCTCGGGATCGCGTGGGGCCACCAGCAGCGCCTGCTCGCCGCGCCGCACGACGCCCTTGTATCCGTGGATGTCGCTGCACACGATCGGCTTGCCGGAGGCCATCGCCTCCAGCAGCACGATCCCGAAGGACTCGTGCCCGGTCGCCGGCGAGACGTACACGTCGGCCGTGGCGAACCACCGCGCCTTCTCGTCCTCGCTCACGCGCCCGAGCATCTCCACCCCGCTGAGACGGCGCGTCATCACGTAGCGGCGGGCCTCGCGGTCCTGCGGTCCGTGGCCCACCACCAGCAGGCGGCAGTCCCGGCCCTCGCGCCGCAGGAGACGGAAGGCCTTGAGCAGGTAGAGGAGCCCTTTTCGGTCCTCGAGGCGACCCACGAACAGCAGGTTGGGCGTGCCGTCGCGCCAGCGCTCGATGGGTCGGGCGGACACGAACCGTTCGACGTCGACCCCGTTGGGGATCACCTTGTAGTCGCCGGGGAAGTACTTGTCGATGAAGTACCGGGCCGCCGCGCTGACCGCGATCCGGCCGTGGAGCCGCCGCGCATAGCCGCCCAGCATCCGGCGACTGAACTCGTAGGCCGGGCTCCACCCGTTGTACGCGTGGAACGTGGCGACGTTGACGCTGGTGGACTCGCGGAGGAGCACCAGCGAGAGGAAGGGCACGAAGGGCTCGTGGAAGTGGAGCAGGTCGAACTGCTCGCGGTCGAGGACCTCGCGGCACTGGGAGAGGAACCGCGGCGAGACGGTCAGGGTGCCCACGGAGCCGTTGGACGGAACGCTGAAGCCGCGCCCGATCCGGATGATGTCGCCCTCGCTCGACCGCTGCAGGCCGTGGGTGCTGCTGATGATCCGCACGTCGTGGCCCCGCGCGCGGAGGTGCTGGTGGAGGAACCCGACGTGCGCGTTGACCCCGCCGGGCAGCGGGTAGATGTACGGCGTCACCAGCCCGATCTTCACGGCGACGCCTCCTGCTCCCCCGGGGCGGCCTCCTCGTCCGACGCCCGGGGCTCGATGAAGCGCGGTGGCCGGAGGTTGCCCCCGGGGTAGCCGAGATCGCGCCCGGTCCCGTTCCGGAGCAGGGCGCCCCGCAGGTCGTCGCGGATGTCGCGGCTGTACTTGCGGAGCTGCCGGCCGTACATCACCACCTGGAACCCGAACGTCCAGAACTCGCCGTGCCAGCCCGTGCGGTGCTCGAGGATCGCCTGGCGGAGATCCTCCGCGGTGTGGCCGGGAAAGGTCGTGTAGCCGGTGGCGATCGCCTCGAGGAGGTGCGCATCACTGCCCCCCGTGGTGGCCATCCGAAGCTCGTCGGCGAGCCGGACCGTCTGCGCGTGGTGCGTCCGCCCGGCGGTGGTCGGGTTGAATGCCTCCAGCGCGTCGAGGTGGAAGCGCGGATCCGGGTCGGCCTGGAAGCGGCGGATGGACCGGCCGCTCGCGCAGATCGGGTACGGTGCCAGGGGGTGGGCGGCGATGGCCAGGCCTCCCTGCTCGTGGACGGCCGCGATGGTGGCCCGCAGTGACTGGAGGGGCCGGATGCGCTCCTGCAGGAACAGCGCCAGCAGGTGCCCGCCTCGCGTGGTGATCTCCTCGCCCACGATCACCTCGACCCGCGAGTCCCTGGCGCGGGCGAGCGCCCGTGCGGCCAGCCCGGCGTCCACCCGCTCGTGATCGGAGATCCCGATGACGTCGAGATCCGTGTTCCGCTCGACGTGGTCGAGGATCTCCTCGATGCTCGCCACGCCGTCGGACGCAAGGGTGTGGATGTGCAGGTCCGCCCTCCCCAGGCGCACCGTATCGGGCCGATCGTGACCGTTCATGCCTGTTCCTCCGCCCACAGCGGCTGGAAGATCGACCACCACTGCTCGGGCGCCTCGGCGATCAGCCGCTCGAATGTCCGTGCCGCCTGGTCCAGGACCCGGCGCGCGCGTTCGTGCCGCGTCCCCGGGGGCGGCGCCTCGAGCGGCACGACGAACGCCCGGTAGTCCGTCCACCCGACGCGGATGCCCGCCGCGACGAAGGCGGGCACGCCCGACTCGGCGACCAGGACGCCCGGCCCGGCGGGCAGACGGGTGGTGGCGCCGAACAGCCGGACGGCCACGCCGGGCCCACCCACCCCCCGGTCCGCGATGAGGCCGACGATGTCCCCGCGCGCAAGCGCCCGCTCGAGCGCCGTGCGCGACCCTCGACTGGGGATGATCTCCACCCCGGTGCGGCCGCGACTGCGCTCCATGTAGGCCTGCAGGGGCGCGTTGCGGAGCGTCTCCATGGGTGCCACCGCGTGCCGGCCCCGCATCACCGTGATGTATTGCGCCGGGAGCTCGAGCGCCCCCAGGTGGAGCCCGATCACGATCGACGGCCCGGGCCGGTCGATCTCGCGATCCGCCACTTCGGGATCCTCGAGCTGGAGGTGGCGCTCCAGGAACGCGCGGTCCACCCTGGCGTTGCGCACCACCTCG
Organism: Chloroflexota bacterium; assembly: GCA_021785115.1. The sequence continues at coordinate 36,447 of JAJYGO010000077.1, forward strand.
AGGTAGTAGCGGGCGCGGTGGCCGAAGGCGTCGCGCAGGAGACGCTCGAGCGCCGCCGGGTCGTGGGCTGCCCTCCGGATGCGCGGCGAGGCGGTCCCGTTCGCGTCGAGCCACTGGCAGACGCGCCGGAGGTTGGCGCGGGCAAGAGTCCGCTGCCCCGGCGCGACGAGATACCAGCCCGCGCCCACCACATGGGCGATGCGATGGAGGGCCCCTGCCGGCAGCGGCGCGACCAGCGTGGAGAGACCCTCCAGGGCTGCGGCGCCCGCGCGCTGTCGCAGCGTGGGTCGGGAGGCGGGTCCTCCGCCCCGTGCGCCGTGCTCCGCGGTGCGCAGGCGTCGCTCAGGCACTCGCAGCGCCCTCGTCGACGAGACCAGGGTCGAGCGCCACCGGTTCCGGGGCCGTCGCTCGTGGCGCGGCGGGCTCCTCCGCCGCCGGTTCCGCCCCGCCGGCCTGCCGCCGACGTCGCCGGGCCGCACGGTCGCCGCGATCGGTCAGCGCCGCCGCGGCGCGCTCGGCAAGGTGGCTCGCCTCGGCGGCCGTCTCCGGCCAGATCGGCTTGAAGCAGTACCACTGGGACGGTTCCGTGGCGATGGCCGCCTGGAGGGCGTCGGCCACGGTCTGCGTGGCGCGCTGGATCTCGGCCGGGGAATCGCCCTCGACCTCGATCGGCTCGCCGTGCTCCGCGTGGTAGCGACCGTCGGCCGCCAGCCGGTTCACCACCGGGACGATCGCCGCGCCGCTCTTCGCGGCGAGCACCGCCGGGCCCGCCGGGAGCGTCGTCCAGTCCCCGAAGAGCCGGACCGGGATGCCGTCCGATCGATAGCCCCAGTCCACCAGGAGCGCCAGGATCCCCTGTTCGCGAAGGACGCGGTGGATCTCGCGCAGGTTGCGCCACGCGATCACCTGCACGCCCCAGCGACGCCGCTGCTCGGCGAGCAGCTCGTACAGCTCGGGGAACGCGGTGTCGTCGGCGACGCCGTACGCGGGGAACCCGTGGGACGCCATGGCGGCAGCCAGCGTCTCCATGCTCCCCACGTGCAGCGTGACGATGATCATCGCGCGGCCCTCGGCACGAAGCCGCTCGTACAGGCGCCTGAAGGAGTCGAGCCCGCGGTCGCCGTCCGCGTCCACCAGGCGGGCCGGGACGTCCGGGGGCAGCGCCGGCAGGCGCATCAGCCCGACCACGTACCCCGCGTAGGCGCGGTAGACGTCGCGTGCCAGGCGGGCCACGTCCGGGTGCTCCACCGGGAGGCCCAGCACGTGGCCGGCATTCGCGGTGATCGCCCGTCGCTTGGCGGGCCAGAGCGCGTACCCGGCCAGGAACCCCAGCCGGGCGATGGCCAGCACCGGGCCCTCGGGCAGGTGCCCGAGGGCCCAGGAAGCGGCGCGATAGGCGCGGACGGTCGCCTTCTCGTTGAGCCGGCGGGCCAGCCGCACGAGGCGCCGCCCATCGGCCGCTCGCCGGTGAGGTGCGTAGGCGACACCGCCGGCACCCCGGCTCCGACCGGAGATCGCCTCGCCCGGGGCCGGCCCGCCGTTCGAGGACGGCATGCGTCCGACCGGCCTAGCCGGCGTGTCCCGTGGCGGAGGCGGCCCGACGCTTCGGCGAGGAGAGCTTCCGGGCGGGCCGCCTGGCCGGTGCCGGCTCGTCGCCGTGGAGCACCTCGTTGTCCTCGCCACGGATGAACGCCTCGACGCGCTCGCGCGCCTGGTCGTCATGGATCTGGATGGGCGGGCTCTTCATGAAGTACGAGGACGGGGCGACCAGCGTCCCGGTGAGGCCGCGGTCGAGGCCGAGCTTCAGGCAGCGGACGGCGTCGATCACCACGCCGGCGCTGTTGGGGCTGTCCCACACCTCGAGCTTGAGCTCCGCGTTGAGGGGCACGTCGCCGAAGGTGGTGCCTTCCATGCGGATGTAGCACCACTTGCGGTCCTGCAGCCACGGCACGTGGTCCGACGGCCCGACGTGGATGTCGTCGGGATCCAGCTCGTAGTCGAGCATGGAGGTCACGGCGTTGGTCTTGGAGATCTTCTTCGACTCGAGCCGCTCGCGCTCGAGCATGTTGAGGAAGTCCGTGTTGCCGCCGAAGTTCAGCTGGTAGGTGCGGTCCAGCTTCACGCCGCGGTCCATGAAGAGGCGGGTCATCACGCGGTGGCTGATGGTGGCACCGACCTGGCTCTTGACATCGTCGCCGATGATCGGCAGCCCGGCCTCGGCGAAGCGGCGCTGCCAGTAGGGCTCACGGCCGATGAAGACCGGGATGCAGTTGACCACCGCGACGCCCGCGTTCAGCGCCTGCTCCACGTACCACTTCGTCGCCTCCTCCGAGCCGACGGGGAGGTAGTTGATGACGACGTCGACTTCGCGCTCGCGCAGGATGCCGGTGATGTCGGCGGTGGGGCCGGGCGCCTTCTCGATGATCTGGCTCAGGTACTTCCCCAGCCCGTCGTGGGTCATGCCGCGCTCGACGGGAACGTTCAGCTTCGGAACCTGCTGGAAGACGTACGTGTTGTTCGGCTTGGCGTAGATGGCCTCGGAGAGGTCCTTGCCGACCTTGTTCTTGTCGATGTCGAAGGCGGCCACGAACTCCAGGTCGCGGATGTGATACCCGCCGAGGTCGACGTGCATGATGCCCGGGATGAAGTCGCCGGGCTCCGCGTCCTCGTAGTAGTAGCGGCCCTGCACCAGGCTGCTGGCGCAGTTGCCCACGCCGATGATGGCGACGCGGATCTTGCCGTCGTTGCGCTTCGAGCGCTTGTGGCCGTTCCCCTCCGGGGCAGCCGCCGTCAGCTTCGTGGTCTCGTCCACCGGTGCCTACTCCTCCGCTTGCCGCGCCTGCGCGCGTACGTGCCAGATCCGCTGGAGCACCGTCACGGTGCTCAGGATGAACAGGAGCGCGAGTGTGCCGGCGAGCCACGGCTGGCCGGCCTGCATCGAGAGCTCGAACCCGCCGGGCAGGCCGAGCGATCCGCCGGCAGCGCCGGCATCCACGGCGACGCCGCCCGCCAGCCCGGTGGCGATCAGGCCGAGGCCCATCACCACCACGCGTTCGGCGCGAGGCGCCACGCCCACGTCCCCCCCGAAGCCGAGCCCCTCGGCTCGCGCCCGCGTGTAGCTCACCAGGAACGCCGCGACCATCGCGAGCGCCGCCAGGGCCGGGAGCAGGGGGATCGTGCCGGCCGGGGATTGCCGGGCGAGGGCCCCGGCCACGGTGCCGGCCACGACGCCGACGTAGAGGACACCTTCGCCGGCGCGATCGAGGGTGCTGTCCAGGAACGCCCCGAAGCGGGAGACCCGGCCGGTGGCGCGCGCCAGCGCGCCGTCCAGCATGTCGAAGGCCGCGAAGACCAGACCCACGACGCCCGCTGCGACCCACTGGCCATCCGCGGCCAGCCATGCCGCGACGCAGACGCCGAGGAAGCCGATGACCGTGAGCGCGTTGGGCGTGAGTCCCACCCGTCCCGCCGCCAGCGCGACCGGGACCGCGAGCGACTTGATCCGCGCCCGGGTGGCGGGCGGCACCAGCGAGTGCTCGGTCACGACATCGCCCCCTGCGCCGTGGCCACGAGTCGGTCCTGGCTCCGCTGGTACCGCTCGAACTCCTCCCTGCGCAGCGTGCAGATCACCTCGCGGCCCACGCGCCGGGTCGCGATCAGCCCGGCGGCGCGAAGCGTCCGGAGGTGCCAGGAGACGAGCGGCTGCGACAGGTCCACGAACTCCACCAGGTCCGTGACCGTGGCGGGGGATTCCGCGAGCCGCCGGATGATGCGGAGCCTGGTCACGTCCCCCAGCGCCTTGTGGAACGCGCGCAGGTCGCGCAGCTCGTCCGGCGGGGCGGCGATCGTCGCGATGGTCGACCGGATGTGGGCTGGCGAAGGCAACGCGACCTCACGTGAGCAGGACTTTATATAAAGTGTCGCTGATGCTACCACGCATCCGGCCGGCGTCAAACCGGGGCGTGCGCGCTACTTCCGACCGGCGAGCAGCGCGTAGGCCCAGGCATCGAGCGCCTTCGCGCCCCCCATGACCGTCCTGACCGAGTCGCGGAGCTCGGGTTTCGTGGCGAGGAGCCAGGCGGCGCGCGCCCAGGCACGGGCGAGCCACCGGAGTCCGATCCAGCGCATGCGGCTCCTGACCTCCATCGCGGGATCGATCCGGTGGATCTCCACCACCCTGTCCTGGAGGCCGGAGTCGTCCCAGGTCCCCCGCCATGCCGCCGCGGTCAGCACCTCCGTCCCGAGGTCGCGCGCCACCCGGGCGACGTCCTCGGGGATCTCCTCGACCGCGACGAGCTCGTTCAGCCCGACGTAGCCCCCGGGCCGGGTGACCCGCACGAGCTCGCGGATCGCGCCCGCCTTGTCGTCGACGAAGGCGAGGACCGACTCGGCCACGACGACGTCGAACCGGTCGGACTCGAACGGCAGGTCGCGGAGGTCGGCGACCTGCAGGTCGACCAGGTCCTCCACGCCGTCCCGCCGGGCGCGTTCCCGCGCCCACTCGATCATCTTCGGCGAGCGATCGATCCCGACGACGCGGCAGCCATGCGTCCGGGCGATGTACGCGGGCCCGACGCCGATCCCGCAGCCGACGTCGAGCACCTCGCTGGCACGCTCGACGTGGCACAGCGCCAGGAGCCGTCGCGTCGCGGGGATGCCGCCCTGGTGCTTGCTGATCCCGAGCTCGGCCTGCATGTCGAGGTAGTCGACCATCGGAGCCTCCCCGAGCAGACGCCGGGCGGTCCGGCACGAACCGCCCGCGGCCGGGGCGGTGGGCGAGCGGGCCGCCGGTCAGCGCTTCTGCTGTTGGGGAGGGTGCGCGCGTTCGGATCCGTCTGCCAGAGGCATTCGGCGGGAAGGAGGCGGGACGCC
>JAJYGO010000100.1 GCA_021785115.1 Chloroflexota bacterium
GAACAGGAGGCCCGCCTTCATGCCCCGGCGCCCGGAGGCGGCGCCGATCGCGTAGCTGACGGTGATGGGCCAGGTGTGCTCGTCCGGCGTGACGCCGTGCAGGACGCCCAGCAGGAAGGAGCTCAGGAGCAGGGCCGCGAGGCCCGCGCCGGCGTGCGGTTCGAGGATGCTGGTCAGTGGCATGGCTGGCTGGCAGGAATGAGAATGAGTCGCATTTGCAGCGCATGATGGCACGCGCCGGAGGGTCCGTCAAGCCCCCTGCGTCGGGTCCCCGGCTCCATGCCGCGCCGGGCTGGCGTCGAGCGGACAACGTCTGGGCGCCGGGTGGACGCCGCCTGGGCGCCGGGTGGACGCCGTGGGGGCCCCGGCTTGGGCTACACTCGCGGCCGTGATCCATCCGTCTGCCGACGTCTCGCCCGATGCCGTCATCGGCGAGCGAACCAAGGTCTGGAACCGTGCCCAGGTGCGCGAGGGCGCCGTCATCGGCGACGACTGCATCGTGGGCAAGGACGTCTACATCGACTTCGGCGTCCACGTGGGCGAGCGCAGCAAGATCCAGAACGGCGCGCTCGTCTACCACGGCGTCACCGTGGAGCCCGGCGTCTTCATCGGGCCGGGCGCCATCCTCACCAACGACCGGTTCCCCCGCAGCATCACCCCGGAAGGGGAGCTCGCGGGTGCCGACGACTGGACTGTCAGCACCATCACGCTCCGCTACGGCTCGTCGATCGGGGCCGGGGCGGTCGTGGTGGCCGGCAACGACGTGGGCCGCTTCGCCACCGTCGGCGCGGGTGCCGTGGTGACCCGCCCGGTCCCGGACCACGCGCTGGTGGCCGGCAATCCCGCCCGGCGGCTCGGGTGGGTCTGTGCCTGCGGGCAGCGGCTGATGGGGCCGTCGGGGGCCCCCTTCCCGGCCGACGGCGAGGGCACGGCCACGTGCTCCGCCTGCCGGCGCACATACACCATCGGCGCGGGCGTCTGCGCGGAGGCGAGCGCCCGGTGATGGCGCCGATCCCGCGTCCCGCGACGCGCATCTGAGGAGGTCGGCGCATGATCCCCATCTCGAAGCCGGACATCGGTGTCGCGGAGGAGGCGGCCGTCCTGGACGTGCTCCGGTCCGGCATGCTCGCCATGGGGCGGAAGACCGCCGAGTTCGAGGCGGCCTGGGCCGAGTACTGCGGCGTCCGCCACGCCGTGATGATGTCCAACGGGACGGTGACCACCGAGGCGATCCTGCGCGGGCTGGGGATCGGGCCCGGCGACGAGGTGATCACGGTCAGCTTCAGCTTCAACGCGACCGTCAGCACCATCCTGCAGGTCGGCGCCACCCCCGTCTTCGTGGACGTCCGCGAGTCGGACTTCACCATGGAGCCCGACCTGGTCGAGGCGGCGATCACGCCCCGCACGCGGGCGATCATGCCGGTGCACCTCTACGGGCTCATGGCGGACATGGCTGCGCTGGGCGACATCGCGACGCGACATGGCATCCACCTGGTCGAGGACGCGGCCCAGGCGCATGGGGCCACCTTCCAGGGACGGCGGGCCGGGTCGTTCGGGCCTGCGATGTTCAGTCTCTATGCCACCAAGAACCTGATGACCGGCGAGGGTGGGCTGGCCACCACCGACGACGACGAGCTCGCCGACCGCCTCCGCCTGTACCGCAACCACGGGATGCGCCGCCGCTACTACCACGACGAGCTGGGGACGAACTTCAAGCCGACCGACCTCGCGGCCGCCCTCGGCCTGGCCCAGCTCCCGCGGCTCGACGAGCGGACCGCGCGCCGACGCCGCAACGCGGAGATCCTGACCGCCGGCCTGGACGGGTACCTGACCCCGGCCGTGCCCGCCGGGCGGGAGCACGTGTGGCACCAGTACACCATGCGCTTCCCCGGCGAGCGCCAGCGGGTGGCGGACGGTCTTGCCGAGCGCGGTGTCGGGACGCTCATCTACTACCCCGTGCCCATCCACCGGCAGGCATACCTGCAGCGGTACGTGCCCGGTGCCGCGGACCTGGACCTCCCGGTGACCGACCGGCTGGCCGACGAGGTGCTCTCGATCCCCGTCCATCCCATGCTCTCCGACGAAGACCTGCAGACGATCGTCGACGCGATCCGCGCGGTGGCCAAGCCCGCGGGGCACGCGACCGGGACGGCCGCGTCGAGCGCCGCCCCCTCGATCGCAGGCCGACCCGGAGGTGGCGCGCGGTGAGCACCGGGGCCGTGCTCCGCGTGGGCCTCGCCGGGCTCGGCTCGATGGGGCGCAACCACCTGCGCAACCTCGCCGCCCGCGACGACGTCACGCTGGTGGCGATCGCGGATCCCAACGAGGAGGTCCTCCTCCCCAGCGCCGAGCAGACCGGCGCCCACCCCTACGCGGACCCGGCCCAGATGCTCGACAGCGAGGCGCTGGACGCGCTGGTGGTCGCGGCGCCCACCACGCTCCACCACCAGATCGCCCTCCACGCCATCGACCGCGGCGTCCCCGTGCTGGTCGAGAAGCCGCTGGCCACCACGGTCGCGGAGGGGCGCGAGCTGGTGGAGGCCGCGGCCCGGCGCCGCGTCCTGCTGCAGGCCGGCCACATCGAGCGCTTCAACCCGGCCGTCCTCGCCCTCGGCGAGCGTCTCAAGGCGGGGGCGCTGAGCCGCATCTTCAGCATCAAGACCCTGCGGGCCGGGCCGTTCCCGGCACGCATCCGGGACGTGGGGGTGGCCGTCGACCTGGCCACCCACGACGTGGACATCATGTGTCACCTGGCCGGCGCCCGGCCCGACCGCGTCTATGCCGAGACCACCCAGCACGTCCACACCAGCCACGAGGACCTGGTCTTCGGCCTGCTCCACTTCCCCGGCGGGACGGTGGGGATCCTCGACGTGAACTGGCTCACCCCCGAGAAGCAGCGCCGCGTGACGGTGCTCGGCCCGGAGGGGATGTTCCAGGTCGACTACCTGTCCCAGACGCTCACCTTCACGCGCGGGGCGGCGGAGCTCAGCCCGACGTACCTGGACGGCTACGCGCCGACCTTCGCCGGCGAGACCGTGCAGCTCCCCGTCACGCCGGCCGAGCCGCTCCGCCGCGAGCTGGACGCGTTCTTCGACGCGATCCGGAGCGACGGGCCGGCCGCCATCCCCGGCGCCGACGGCCTGTGGGCCGTGGCGCTGGCCAACCTGCTGCTCGAATCCGCGGCGGCCCACCGGCCGGTCGCGGTGCATCCTCCGGAGGTTCCCCAGGCATGACCCAGTTCGTCCATCCCTGGCGAGGCGATCCCGAGACCGTCGGGACGGTCGCCGTCATCGGGATGGGGAAGATCGGGCTCCCGCTCGCCGCCCAGTACGCCGGGCACGGGTGGCACGTGATCGGCGTCGACGTCCAGCCCTGGGTGGTCGAGACACTCAACCGGGGCCGGGTGCACTTCGCCGAGGAGCCGACGCTCGCCGAGCGCATCGCCGAGGCGCACGCCGCCGGCCGCTTCCGCGCGACCACGTCGCACGCCGAGGCCACCCGCGACGCGGACGTGGTCGTGATCATCGTGCCGGTGATGCTCTCCGACACCAAGGAGCCCGACTACCGCTACATCGACCCCGCGACGACGGCCGTGGCCGGCGGGCTGCACCAGGGCGTCCTGGTCCTCTACGAGACGACGCTCCCGGTGGGCGACACGAGGGATCGCTTCGGGCCCATGCTCGAGGCCGCCAGCGGCCTTGCGGCAGGAGACCCGGAGGCCGGCTTCCTGCTCGCCTTCAGCCCGGAGCGCGTCTACAGCGGCCGCGTCTTCCACGACCTGGACACCTATCCCAAGCTCGTCGGCGGAGTGGATGCGGCGAGCGGCGCCCGGGCCGCCGCGTTCTACCGGAGCGTGGTGCCGGCGGAGGTCTGGCAGCTCTCCACCGCCGAGGCCGCCGAGTTCGCGAAGCTGGCCGAGACCACCTACCGGGACGTGAACATCGCGCTGGCGAACCAGTTCGCCGAGTACGCGGAGCGGATGGGCGTCGACATCCTGGAGGTCATCCGCGGGTCGAACAGCCAGCCGTTCAGCCACATCCATCAGCCGGGCATCGGGGTGGGCGGCCACTGCATCCCGGTCTACCCGCACTTTCTGATCAGCCGGGCCCCCGAGCTGACCCTGCCGGCCCTCTCCCGCCAGGTGAACGACGGGCAGGTGGGGGCGGCCGTCGCCGCGCTCGAGCGCGAGCTCGGCCCGCTGGAGGGGACACCGGTCCTGGTGCTCGGGCTCACCTACCGGGAGGACGTCAAGGAGCTGGCGTACACGCGCGCCATCCCGCTGATCGACCGGCTCTCGTTCCACGGTGCCCGGGTCTCGGCGTACGACCCGCTGCTCACCGACGAGGAGGTGGCGCGCACCGGGGCCGCGCCGTGGCACTGGGGCGACCGGGCGCCGTTCCGCGCCGTGGTGGTCCAGACCGGGGCGCGGCAGTTCCGCTCGCTCGACCCGGCCTGGTTCCCCGACCTGGCGGTGGTCTTCGACGGGCGCAACGCCGTGCGCGACCTGGCGCTCCCCGAGCGCGTCGCGTACGTCGGCGTGGGGGTGCCCGATCCCCGGGCGGCCCGCCGGGTCCGCCGCACCGCTGCCGCCGGGAGCGGCGGCCGCCGCTGAGATGGACGGCGTGGCTGGCTCCCCGGCGCCATCGGCCACGTCCGTGACCGCGATCCCGCGAGGGCGGCTGCCATGAAGCTGGCGTGCGTCGTGGGGACGCGGCCGCAGATCATCAAGGCCGCTGCCGTGTGGCCGGCACTGCACCGCGACCACCGCGCGTTCCTGGTCGACACCGGCCAGCACTACGACGAGGAGCTCGCCGGGCACTTCTTCGGGGAGCTCCGCCTCCCGCCGCCAGCCCACCAGCTCGGGGTGGGGAGCGGCAGCCCGGCCCGCCAGGTGGCGGCCATGATCGATCGGCTCGAGCCCCTCCTGCTGGACGACCGGCCGGACGCCGTGGTGGTGTTCGGGGACACGAACTCCACGCTGGCCGGGGCGCTCGTCGCCGCGAAGCTGGAGCTGCCGCTGGCGCACGTCGAGGCGGGACTCCGGTCCTTCGACCGCCGCATGCCCGAGGAGATCAACCGGGTGGTGGTGGACCACCTCGCCGGCCTCCTGTTCGCCCCCAACGAGGGCGCGGCGGCGAACCTGCGCGCGGAGGGGATCGGTGGGGGCCCGGCTCGCTCGATCGGCGGTCCCTCCCGGGGCGCCCGCACCGCGGATGGCGCTCGTACCGCCGCGGACGTCGGCACGTCCCGCGACGTCCGCGTGGAGGTCGTGGGGGACCTGATGCAGGACCTCTGCGCGGCCACGCTCGACGCGGTTCGTGATCCGGCCTCGGTCGGACGGCACGCCCCGGGGGGCATCGCGTCCCTGGGGCTGGTGCCGGGGGAGTACCTGTTCGCCACGGTGCACCGGGCCGAGAACCGGGATCCCGATGCGCTGCGCGCCTGGCTGGCGCTGCTGGGATCGCTCGACCGCCCGGTGGTCCTGGCGCTCCACCCCGGGACCCGGCGGGTCATCGACGAGCGCGACTGCGTCCTGCCCGGCAACGTGCACGAGGTGCCGCCGCAGGGATATCGCACCACCCTGGCGCTCCAGCTCCACGCGGGCGCCGTGGTGACGGACTCCGGAGGCGTGCAGCGGGAGGCCGCCTGGCTGGGAACGCCCGCACTGATCCTCCGCGAGAGCACCGAGTGGCCGGAGACGCTCGAGGCGGCCGGGGGGCACAGCGCGCTGGTCGGCCGCGACGCGGCACGGGCCCTGGCGGCGCTCGCGCGCCTCGCACCGCGGGCCGACGCCGCACGTGCCGCACGCGATCGCGCCCGCTGGGCCAGCGTGCAGGAGTCCGGCGCCGCCGACGCGATCTCCGCCTCGCTGGGGGCCTGGCTCGCGCGCTGACGCGGGACCATCGGCCCCGCTGGGCCGGCCTCTTGCGCCCGGCCGTGACCCACGCGGGACCATCGGCCCACGGAATCCCCCGCATGAGCCCCCTGTCGGGGGCCGTCCTTCCCTGTCGCCCGGGAGGGGACTTCTGTAGTCTCGTACTATGAAACTTGAGATCACCCGCAAGAGCGACCTGGCGCTCCGCGCGCTGCGTGCACTCGCCGCCGGCGAGGGCACCTGGAAGGCGCCCGAGCTGGCGAAAGCCATCGGAACCACGCCCGGGTTCCTCACGCAGGCGCTGAGCCCGCTCGTGCACCGCGGGTGGATCCAGTCGTCGGTCGGACCGACCGGCGGATACCGGTACGCGGCCACCAGGCAGCCGTCGCTCCTCGAGGTCATCGAGGCCATCGAGGGCCCCGCCCTCGATGCCGCGTGCATCCTGCCGGACGGCGCAGCCTGCACCGCGGCGGCGTCCGGCGTGCCGTGCGAGCTGCACGAGGGCTGGGCCGCGGCCAGTGCGGCCGTGCTCGCCATGCTGGCCGGCACCCCGGCCGTCACGCCGTGCGCGCGACGGCCGCTGTCGGACGGTCCCAGGTCGCAGCGGATGCCCACCGCCGCGACGGCGTCCCGGGCACAGTGATCCGATCAAGGAGAAGCACCGTGGAAGCAACCGTATCCATCAGGCCCACCGAGCTGCGGGAACCCGCCCTCGCGCGGTTCCTGTTCGCCGACACGCGCGCGTCCTGGCTCTGGCTGGTGGTGCGCCTGTACCTCGCCTATGAGTGGATCAGCGCCGGCTGGGAGAAGCTGAACTCGCCGGCCTGGACCGGTGCCCAGGCCGGCACCGCCCTCAGCGGGTTCCTGGCCGGCGCGGTCAAGCAGGCCGGCGGCGCGCACCCCAACGTGCAGGGCTGGTACAAGGATTTCCTGACCGGCTTCGTGATCCCCAACGCCCACGCCTTCTCGTACGTCGTGGCGTTCGGCGAGACGCTGGTGGGCGTGGCCCTGCTCCTGGGGGCCCTGACCGGCGTGGCGGCCTTCTTCGGGATCTTCATGAACGCGAACTACCTCCTCGCCGGCACGGTGAGCACGAACCCGGTCCTCGCCTTCCTGGCGATCTTCGTGGTGCTGGCCTGGCGGAACGCGGGCTGGATCGGCCTGGACCGCTGGCTCCTGCCGGCCCTCGGCACGCCCTGGCAGCCCGGCCGGCTCTTCGGAACTGGCAGCCGGTCCGCCAGCTGAACGCCGGGCCGCTGCGCGCCGGGCCGGTCGATCGCGGAGCACCCGCGCGACGGGCCAGACCGGGCCGACGGCCACGCGGCGGCGACACCGCCGACTCCTCCTCCTCGCCGATGGCGGTCGGGCCCCTGCCCGGCCGCCATCGGTCGTTCCGCGCGGCGAACGGCAGGGCTCCGTGCCCTACACTGCACCGCTGATGGGACGCCTTCCCGACCACCTGCCCGATGCGGGGACGTCCACCCCGGTCCCCGCATCGACCACCCCGTCCCTGCGCATCGCCATCGTCGCCGCCAACACCTTCGAGCACGACTCCCGGCTGCTCCGCACCGGCCGTGCCCTCGCGGCCGACGGCCACCGGGTGACGCTGCTCGCCTTCGCCGCGCCGGGGCTCCCCGACCGGGAGGATCTCGGCGGCGGCCTCGAGGTGCGGCGCCTGGCGGTCGATCGGCGCGTCACGGCGGCGTTCGCCCCGTTGCCCGCCCCGCTGCGTCGCGCCGCCGCGCGCCTCCTCGGGTTCCCGCCGGACGCCACGTCACTTCCGCCGGCCGCGGCCAGCGGCCTCGACCGGCTGCGGGCGCCGCTGCGACGCGCCGTCGAGATCGCCGCCCACCAGCGACGGGTGGGACCGTGGCGCGACGCCGTGCTGGCCGCCGTCCCCCACGCGGACGCCTACCACTGCAAGGCGCTGATCGCCCTGCCTGTCGTGGCCGGTGCGGCGGCACGCGCGGGCGCCCGCCATGCCTACGACCTCGCCGACCTGCACACGGAGGCCGCGCGCCTGGCCCGGATGCCGGCCGTCGTCCGGGCCCTCGTCCGGCGACGTGAGCGGGGCTGGGTCCGCCGCGCCGCGCTCCTGAGCGCGGTCAGCCCAGGGGTGGCCCGGGAGGCGGCGCGCCGGTTCGGCGTGCCGGAGCCGGTGGTGGTCCTGAACTGCCCACCTGCCTGGCGATCGGACGAACCGGGCCTGCCGTCGTCAGACCGGATCCGGTCCGCGGCCGGGATCCCGCCGGAGCGCCCGGTGATCCTCTACCAGGGTGGGTTCAGCGTGGACCGCGGGATCGAGGAGCTGGTCCTGGCGCTCGATGAGCCGCCGCTCCGCGACCTCGGCGCGACCGTGGTGCTCCTCGGCTACGGCCGGCTCCGGGAGCGCCTGGTGGAGGAGGCCGCGCGGCGGCCGGGCTCGCTCGTGGTGCTCGACGCGGTCCCGCCGTCCGAGCTGCTCGAGTGGACCGCATCGGCCGATCTCGGCTACGTGGGTCAGCCCGGGCGGACGCTCAACCAGCGGCTCAACCTGGCCAACAAGCTCTTCGAGAGCATCATGGCCGGCGTCCCGGTGCTGGTCGCGGAAGGGACGGAGCACTGCCGGGTGGTCGCCGCGGAAGGGCTGGGGGCGTGCGCACCGATCGAGCCGCGGGCGCTGGCGCGCGTCGCCGCCGGGCTCCTGTCGCGCCCGCCGGATGAACGGATCGCGCTGCGCCGGCACTGCCGCTCGGTGGCGCTCGAACGCTACACCTGGGAGCGCCAGCAGGCCGGACTGGTGGGTGCCTACCGGCGCCTGGCCGTGGCGGTCGCACGGGGCGCCTCGCCGGCCCCCTGGCCGGGATGGGACGCAGAGGGACCGCAGGCCCCCGACCTGCGCGATCCACACCTGGAGGCGGAGCAGCGACCGTGAGCCGCATCGTCATGTTCGTCTTCAACGACTGCACCAACGATGCTCGGGTGCTGCGGGAGGCGGCCAGCCTGGTCGAGGCGGGCCACCGGGTGACGATCATGGCGCGCCCCAGGGACGTGGCGTCCACCGCGGTGGAGCGGGAGCGGCGCGACGGCTTCGAGATCGTGCGGATCCCGCTGCCGCAGGGCTGGAAGCGCTGGTACGTCCTGGCCCGCTATCCCTGGCGGGCCCGCGGCTGGATCCGCTTCCGCTATGCGTACGACGCGAAGCGGGGCCCGAAGGGCTGGGCGGAGGCCGTGGCGGTGACGCCGGTGGCGCTGGCCTGGATCGGCTGGATGCTCGTGCGGGCTCCGTTCTACCTCGGGTTCCGGTGGCTGCGCCGGGGACGGACCCAGGCGGGCGGCGACACCCTCGACTGGCTGACCCGCTGGCGCTTCTCGATCGTCGGGTGGGCGCGCGCGGCGGCGGCCGCGGCCCCCGAGGCGGACGCGTACCACGGCCACGACCTCTCCGGCCTCCCCGGAGCCGTGGCGGCGGCCGAGCGCCACGGGCGGACCGGCCGCGGCTCGCGGCCGGCGCTCGTCTACGACAGCCACGAGATCTACGTCGAGTCCGGGCGCATCGCACGGCTCCCCCGCTGGGTGCGCGCCATCCTGGCCCGCCAGGAGCAGGCGTGGGTGGACCGGGTCGACGCGCTGGTGACCGTCAACCAGTCGCTGGCCGAGGACCTGGGTGCGCGCTACCACCCGCCGCGGGTGGTGGTGGTCCGCAACTGCCCCGCGCGCTGGGATCCGCCGGACGCCCGGGACCAGCTCCTGCGGCACGCCGCCGGGATCCCAGGGGACGCCCGGATCGCCCTCTACCACGGGGGCTTCTCCGCGCACCGGGGGATGGAGGAGCTGGCCGAGGCGATCCTGCAGCCCGACATGGATCGCGTCCACGCCGTCTTCCTCGGCTACGGCAGCG
>JAJYGO010000328.1 GCA_021785115.1 Chloroflexota bacterium
GCGTTCGCGCTGCTCGTGCTGTTCGCCACCTACACCCTCACGTTGGTGAACGCGGTGACCGCCGACGGGACGCCGACCGCGTCGGCCCGACGCACCCTGCTCGGGGCGGGCTCGCTGTATGTCGGCGCGGTGGTCGTCACGTACTTCCTCATCGGCCTCGGCCTCTTCAGCGCGCTCTCCTGGCTCGGCCAGGACCACATCGTGGCGCGGGCGGCCGCCGTGGTCGCCCTCCTCATGGCGGTGTGGATGCTGAAGGACGTGTTCCTGCCGGGGGTGGGCCCCACGATGGCCGCGCCGTCAGGGACGCACGGCTGGATGAACAAGGCGATGCAGCGCGGCGGCCTCGCCGGCATGCTCCTCGCGGGGGTCCTGGTCGGGATCTGCACGGTGCCCTGCTCGGGCGCTATCTACCTTGACGTGATCGCCGTGCTCCACGCGTCGGGCGGTGGCCCCGTCGGGCTCGCGCTCCTCGTCCTCTACAACATCGCCTTCATCCTGCCCCTCCTGCTGTTCCTGCTGGCGGTCTCGAACCGCCGGGTACTCGGCACGCTCGGGCGCTGGAACAGGCAGAACGGCGCGGTCGTCAAGACCATCCTGGCCGTCGGCGTCGTGCTCATGAGCTTCGGGCTCCTGTACTCACTCGGGATGTGAGGGGTGGAGACCTGGCGGGTCCCGATCGAGGGGATGACCTGCACCTCCTGCGTGGCGCGGATCACGCGGGCCGTCCGCAAGGTGCCGGGGGTCGAGCGGGTGCGCGTCGACCTCGTCTCCGATTCGGCGACTGTCGCCTTCGACCCGGCGCGCACGGCGCTCGAGGCCGTGGCGGTTGCGGTGAAGGAGGCGGGCTACGAGGCGCGCGCGGAGGTGGCCGAGCGTGTCGTGCCTGATGATCCCGGCGGTCTTCTCCGTCGTTTCGGTCTTCGCAGCCGCCGCGCGTGACCCTCGGCCGCTGGTTGCGGGCCGGGCCACCGCGAGCAATCCTTGAACCCAGGGCGATCGCCGGCGCAGCTGGGTCGCCCGCGAGCCGAGGAAGGGTGGGCGGCCCGGGCGGTAATGGGGGCAGACGAGATGGACCACCCGTCAGGCGCGCACGATGATCGCCGGGAGGAGGCAATCGGCCGTGGTCTCCATGCCGGCCACTACCCGCCAGCCGGTCACAACGCGCCAGCCGGCGACGCCGTGGCGAACTCCAGCCACCGCGACCACGCCGCCGGCCACGACCGGCACGCCGCCGGCCACGACCGGCATGCCGGCCATTCGGTGGCGATGTTCCGCGACAAGTTCTGGCTGAGCCTGATCCTCACGATCCCCGTCGTGGCGTGGAGTCGCGACCCACAGCACTGGCTCGGCTACGCGGCTCCCGCCATCCCGGGATCGCCGCTCATCCCGCCCGTCCTCGGCACGATCGTCTTCCTCTACGGCGGCCTGGTCTTCCTGCGCGGCGCGCGGGGCGAGCTCGCCGACCGGCAGCCCGGGATGATGACGCTCATCTCGCTCGCGATCGTGGTCGCCTTTCTCACCAGCTGGGCCGGCACGCTCGGGCTCTTCGACATCGAGATCTGGTGGGAGCTTTCGACGCTGATCGTCATCATGCTGCTCGGCCACTGGCTGGAGATGCGCTCGATCGCCCAGGCCCGGGGCGCGCTCGCGGCGCTGGCGGAGCTCCTCCCCGACACCGCCGAGCGGGTCACCGAGGGTGGCACCGAGACGGTCCCGCTCGACGCGCTCGCGGTGGGCGACGTCGTGCTCGTGCGGCCAGGCTCGCGGGTGCCGGCCGACGGGGTCGTGGCGGAGGGCACCGCCGACGTCGACGAGTCGATGATCACGGGCGAATCGCGGCCGGTTGCGAAGGAGCCGGGGGCGAAGGTGGTGGCGGGCACCGTCGCGGCCGGCAGCAGCCTGCGGGTCCGGATCACCGCGGTGGGAGAAGAGACAGCGCTCTCGGGAATCATGCGGATGGTCGCGGCCGCCCAGGCGTCGGCGTCGCGTGCCCAAGCGCTCGCCGATCGCGCCGCCGCGATCCTGTTCTACGTTGCGGTGGCTGCGGGGGCGGTCACGTTCGCCTTCTGGTGGCTCGACGGGGACCGGGCCGGCGCGCTCACCCGCATGGCGACCGTGCTCGTCATTGCCTGCCCTCACGCCCTGGGGCTCGCGATCCCGCTGGTCATCGCGATCAGCACGTCGCTCGGCGCCCGGCACGGGCTGCTGGTGAAGAACCGCATCGCGCTCGAGCGAGCGCGCGAGCTCGACGTCGTCATCTTCGACAAGACCGGGACCCTCACGAAGGGGACGCCGGTCCTCTCCGCCCTCACCGGAGCAGACGAGGCCGAGGTGCTCCGCCTGGCCGCCGCGGTGGAAGCAGACTCCGAGCACCCACTCGGTCGGGCGATCGTCGAGGGGGCCCGGACGCGCGGTCTCGAGCCGGCCTCGGCCACGCGGTTCGAGGCACTGCCCGGCCGCGGCGCGCGGGCCACCGTGGACGGCCGGGACGTGGCGGTGGGTGGCCCGCGGTTGCTCGAGGAGCTGGGTCTCGCCGCCGAGCCGTCCAGCGAGGCCTGGTCGCGCGAAGGACGGACGGTGCTGCACGTGGTGGCCGACGGGAACGTCGTGGGCGCGGTCTCGGTCGAGGACGAGATCCGGCCCGAGTCGGCCGAGGCGATCGGACGCCTCCATGGACTCGGGCTGAAAGTCGCCATGATCACGGGCGACGCGCAGGCGGTGGCCGACTCGGTCGCTCGGCGGCTCGGCATCGACGAAGTCGCGGCCCAGGTGCTGCCGGCGGACAAGGCGGCGGCGGTACGGCGCTTCCAGGCCGGCGGGCGCAGGGTCGCGATGGTGGGCGACGGCGTCAACGATGCGCCGGCCCTCGCCACGGCGGACGTCGGCATCGCGATCGGCGCCGGCACCGACGTGGCGGTCGAATCCGCTGGCATCGTCCTCGTCCGGAGCGATCCGCGCGACGTCGTCGGGGTCATCGAGCTATCGCGGGCGACCTACAGCAAGATGATCCAGAACCTCGTCTGGGCCACCGGCTACAACCTGGTGGCCATCCCGGTCGCGGCAGGGATCCTCGTGCCATGGGGACTGGACCTGCCGATGGCGGTCGGGGCCGTCGCGATGAGTGCCTCGACGATCATCGTGGCCGCGAACGCCCAGCTCCTGCGCCGTCTCAGGCTGGGGGAGGAGGCGGCGGCCGGTCGACCGTTGTCGCGGCTCGCGTGAGCGGGTCGCGTCAGCCAGTCCGTCGCTGCCCGACCGCTCCTGACGCTTCTCACCGTTGGATCGGCCCGCGGCGACAGGCGCGCCGTCCGGGGCGGACGGTCTGCTCCCCGAGCTATGCGATCGGGGTGCCGGTCCCCCCGGTGCACTCCCCGTTCGGCTCTCCGCCCTGTGCGCCCCCCTGGTAGTGCGCGACGAACGCCGCGAGACGCGGATCGCCGGGGCTCGAGAGCTGCAGCTGCGCGCCCCACGCGGAGGCCACGATCGGTGACGGGATCCCCGCGTACGGACTCAGGATGAGGTATCGCTGCGCACCGTCGTAGTGGGTCTCCACGAACTGCCTCAGTTGCGACAGCGCAGTCGCCGGCAGGTCGGGTCGGTACGTGATCCAGACCGCGCCGTGCTCGAGCGAGTGCACCGCGTTCACGTTCGGCACGGGGTCGCCGTAGACGCCGCAGTTCTGCCAGACGGCGTTGTGGGCACCTCCTGCGGGAGGCGTGCGGTCGTACTGGACGTTGCCCGTGACGTGCTGATGGTTGGACTCGTCGAACACGGCCGTGCCGGCGGGCACCGACCTGCCGTTCGCGCCAGAACCGGCCGCGATCCCGAGCGCGGCAACCGCGCCGACCCCAAGGACCAGCACGATGAGCGCGATCGCGACGCCGAGGACGGCAACCGTGCGCCTGCTCGGGCGGCCGTCCCAGCGCGGGCCATTCGTCCCCGCCATCCGTGCCTCACGGCGATGGTCCTCTCGCGCCTTCTTTCCCACACCCTCTCCTACTGCAGCCGTGCCCCGACGATCGGATCCGCAGGTGAGAGCAGGATGAGAGGAGGCTGTGCGTCTCCTGAGAGCCAACGTCGGCCGGCGGCGAGGGACGGCAACTGCGATGTCCCAAGCCTCCCGGTCCGCGCAACCCCGACCTCACGCAGAATGAGCCCTTCCTGGGGTGTCAACGTCGCCCCATCCTCCGTGATGGCGCGACCCGAGAGCACAGCGACGCCAGGATGCGCGTTCGTCCGGTCGCTCGCGTTCGACCGCTCGCCCCGGGCGCGTCCCGCGCCGTCGTCGCGGTGAGGTAGGGTGGGCGTCATGACGGGTTCCGCTTCCGCCATCTGCATCTTCTGCGGCCACCGCATCCAGCCGGGCGAGGCGAGCGTGGGTCGTGGCGAGACGGCCGCACACGCTGCCTGTGCGGATGCCGCCTTCGCCGACGAGGGCCGGTGGGAGCGCATCGCGGGTGGCCTCGGCGACTCCGGGCCCGCCGTCGAGCCGGCGGCTCCGAAGGGTGTGTCCGGCGCCGGATCCGGGCGTGCCGGATGCGCGCTGTCGGCGATCGGGATGCTGGCGTTGGTCGCTGCTGCGGTGTCGTTTGGCGTCGCCGACTCCGCGGGCTTCGACGTCCCGCTGAACCGCCACCCCTACGGATAGGGCCGCATCGGTCCGGCAGGGTGCCGGACGGCCCATCCCGGACGGGACGTCAGGTGCGACCATCCAGTCGTCCCTGCCATGACGTCCCATCGTTCGCATCGTCCGGTCACCCCTCCATCCGTGTCGCTCCTCGCAGGTGAACGCCGCGCGTCCGCGGACCCTGGTGAGCGACGCGCCGCGTCGCGCGACCGCGCGGGGACTGGGGCGGACGGGGGCAGGCGAGCGACCACCGGCGTGCTCCTCATGGCGTATGGCGGCCCGGAGCGCCTCGAGGACGTCGAGTCCTACTACACCGACATCCGGCGAGGCAGTCCGCCGCCTCCCGACCTGCTGGCCGAGCTGCTCGACCGCTACCGTGCGATCGGCGGCGGTTCGCCGCTCTCCGCCATCGTCGAGCGCCAGCGCGCAGGGCTCGAGCGCGAGCTGGCGCGGCGTGGGAGTGCGTCGCGCGGAAGTGCGCCGGGCGCGAGCTCGTCGCGCGCGAGTCCGGTGATGGTCCGCGCGGGGATGCGGCACACGGCTCCGCGGATCGGGGCGGTGGTCGGGGCCATGGCGCACGAGGGCGTCGAGGAGATCGTCGCAATGGCGCTGACCCCGCAGCGCTCCGCGGCGCTCGTCGGGTACGCGGACGCGGTCCGGTCGGCGCTGCAACGTCTCGGCCCGGTCGCGCCCGTCGTCCGGTTCGTCGAGTCCTGGCACGACGAGCCGCGCCTGATCGAGGCGCTGTCCGCGGCCACACTCGAGGCGCTGGTCAGGGTCCGGCCGGGCGCGCGGTTGCAGGTGCTGTTCACGGCGCACAGCCTGCCCGAGCGCCTCGGCGCCGAGGCGCTCGCGTACCGCAGCGAGGTCGAGCGGACGGCCGAGCTCGTCGCGGCCCGCGCCGGGATCCGTGGGTACGGCGTCGCCCTGCAGAGCGCGGGCCGGACCGGCGAGGCGTGGCTCGGGCCGGAGCTCAGGTCCGAGATCCGGCGGCTCGCGGCCGACGGGATCGAGGCGTTCGTGATCTGCCCGGTCGGCTTCGTGTCCGACCACCTGGAGGTGCTGTATGACATCGACATCGATGCGCGGGCCGTCGCGCGCGACGCCGGGGCGACGCTCGTCCGGGCCCGCTCGATGAACGACGACCCGTTGTTCATCGCGGCGCTCGCGGACATCGTCGAGCGGACGGTCGGACCAGCGGCGAATGCCGGGCTCGCCGGTCCCGTCGACGGGAGCGACGGCGCGACGACCGACGGGGCTCCGTCGACGACAGGTCACCACCGCCCGGTCGCGCCCGAGGCGATCGGGCGGCCGCCAGCCGTCGGTGCCGTCGTCCCCACCGGGTTCGTGTTCGACCGCGCACCGATGCTCGTGTACTGGGAGACGACGCGTTCCTGCGGCCTGGCGTGCCGGCACTGCCGGGCCGTCGCGCAGCCGCAGCGCAGTCCCTCCGAGCTGTCGACCGAGGAGGGGCTCGCGCTCCTTCGCGCCATCACCGGGTTCGGGCGTCCGTATCCGCACGTCGTGTTCACGGGCGGCGATCCCCTGCGGCGGCCGGACCTCGAGACGCTCGTCCGTGCCGCGACCGACCTCGGAATCGGTGCGTCGCTGGCACCGTCGGCGACCGCCGACATGACCCCGGAGCGCCTCGTGTCGCTCCGCGAGGCCGGGATCCAGACGATGTCGCTGAGCATCGACGGCTCGGACGCCGCGCGGCACGACGGGTTTCGGGGCGTCCCCGGCACGTTCGACATGACGATGCGCGCGGTCGGCTGGGCGCACGCCGCGGGGCTTCCGCTCCAGGTGAACACGCTCGTCACGTCGGAGACGCTCGAGGACCTGCCGGCGCTCCACGCCCTCATGGGCCGCCTCGGGATCATCCGCTGGAGCCTGTTCTTCCTGATCTCCGTGGGGCGCGGATCCGACCTGCGGGAGATCACCCCCGGCGAGTCGGAGCGGCTCAACCAGTGGCTGTACGACCTGTCGAAGGAGTCGCCGTTCGCGATCAAGACGACCGAGGCGACCCATTACCGGCGGGTCGCGCTGCGGCGCATGCGCGAGGAGGGGCTCGACGACGCGACGATCGCGCGCAGCGCCGTCGGACGTGGCTTCGGCGTGCGCGACGGGAACGGGATCGTCTTCGTCTCGGACGACGGGTCGATCTTCCCGTCCGGGTTCCTGCCGCTGCCCGCCGGCAACGTCCGGACCGACGACCTCGTCCGGGTGTACCGGGAGCACGAGCTGTTCCGCGCCCTGCGCGACGTCTCGCAGTTCCGCGGCCGCTGCGGGCGATGCGAGCACGTCGAGATCTGCGGCGGTTCGCGGGCACGCGCGTGGGCGGCGACGGGCGACGCGCTCGAGGCCGACCCCCTGTGTCCGTATGTCCCACGCGCGTCCGGCGACGAGCGGGACCACGCCTTCGCCGTCGCGCGGTGACGGCTCGGCCGCGGTGAGCTCGAACGGCGCGATGACGGCTCTGCCGCGATGACGCCTCGAATGCCGCGGGCGTGCGGAGTCCTCGTCGTCGGCGGCGGGATCACCGGACTCTCCGCCGCGTGGGAGCTGTCCCGTGCGGGCATCCCGACGACCATCGTGGAGGCGTCGCCGCGGTTCGGCGGGAAGCTGCGGACCGATCTCGTCGACGGGTTTCTCGTCGAGAGCGGCCCCGATTCGTTCGTCTCGTACCGGCCCGCGGCCCTCCGGCTGGCGAGCGAGCTCGGCCTCGAGGGGGACGTTGTCGTGCCGCTCGAGCCGCGGCGTGTCCTGATCCGGACCGGCGGCGCGTTCGTGCCCATGCCGCAGGACATGGGCCTCGTGCTCCCGACCCGCGCCGCGCCGTTCCTGGCGACGCCCCTGTTCTCGCCGTTCGAGAAGCTCAGGATGGGCCTCGACCTGGTGCTGCCCCGGGCGGACCTCGGCCGCGACGTGGGCGTCGGCGGGTACCTGCGGCAGCGCCTGGGGGACGCACTCGTCCGCAAGCTCGCGGAGCCGCTCATCGGCGGCGTCTACGGCACGCCGATCGACGAGCTCAGCCTGCACGCCGTGGTCCCGACCCTGCGCGAGGCCAACCGGGACCACCGGAGCCTGCTCCTGGCGAGCCTCGCATCGCGCCGTCACCGGCCCCCCGCGGACGAGAAGGCCGCCGCGCCGGCCGCACGAGGGCCCGCGTGCGGCGAGGACCGGCCCGCGTCGGAACGTCCTGCCCGACCCCTCCCGCCGTTCGTCACGTTCGCCGGCGGCGTCGGCCAGCTCGTGGACGCGCTCGTCCGGGCCCTGGAACGACAGCCCGAGGTCGATCCCCGGACGCGCGTGGCCATCACCGGCCTGTCCGTGTCGCCCGATCGGATCGAGGCGCGCCTGTCGACGGGCGAGGTCCTCGTGCCCGACGCCATCGTGCTCGCAGTCCCGGGGCCGGCCGCCTCGGCGCTGCTTCGTGACCCCGTCCCTGCCGCCGCGCGGGCGATCGACGCGATCCCGCACGGAACGACCGCGGTCGTCTCGCTCGCCTATCGCGCAGAGCAGTTCCCCGAACCGCCTCGATCCCACGGGTTCCTCGTCGCCGCCGGCGAGTCGCTGACCCTCGACGCGTGCACCGTCAGCTCGGCGAAGTGGCCCGGACGCGCGCCCGACGGCGCCGTGCTGCTCCGGGCATTCCTCGGCTCGCGGTCAGGGCGCGCGCCCGGGATGACGGACGAGGAGCTGCGTGCAGCGGTCGAGTCCGATGTGGTGGCGGCGATGGCCGTCCGGGGACGGCCGCTGTTCGCGCGCGTGAGCCGCTGGCCGGGGCAGATGCCGCAGTACACCGTGGGGCATCTCGAGCGCGTGGCCGTCGCCGAGGCCGCGCTGGCGGGGTTCCCGCGGATCCGCCTCGCCGGCGCCGCGTACCACGGCGTCGGGATCCCCGATTGCGTGTCGCAGGGCCGGACGGTCGCGCGCGAGATCGCGGAGATGCTCGGTGCGGCGACACGCGGCCCGGACGAATGCCGGACGGAGCCGGCAGCTCTCGAGGGGGCCACCGTCGTGCAAGGGGTCGGGGCCTGACGTGACGCCGAACCGCCCGGTGACGCCGAACCGCCCGGTGACGCCGAACCGCCCGCTCGTGCTCGCGCATCGCGGCGACCACCGCGTGGTACCGGAGAACACGCTCGCGGCCTTCCACGCGGCGCTCGCCCTGCCCGGATGCGACGGGCTCGAGTTCGACGTACGCCTTTCGCGCGACGGCGTGCCGGTCGTGATCCATGACGAGACGCTCGAACGCGTCCAGCGCCGGCCGGTGCGCGTCGCGGATCTGGCGGCGGACGCCCTCGAAGCGCTGGGAGTCCCGTCGCTGCGCGCCGTCCTGGAGATCGTGCCGGTGGACGCCTTCCTCGACGTGGAGTTGAAGGAGGATGCTGCGGAGCCGGTCGTGGACGCACTCCGCGACTCTCGCGTCGGCGGCGAGGGGCGTGGGGTCGTGTCCTCGTTCGACGCGGACACGCTCGTGCACCTCGGCCGGATCGCGCCAGGACGGTCGCGCTGGCTGAACGCGCACGAGCTCGGGGACGAGGCGATCGACCTCGCGGCCCGGCTCGGATGCGCCGGGATCGCGGCGCGCTGGGGATCCGTCTCGGCGCGGGGCGTGGCGCGCGCGCGCGAGGCCGGTCTCGAGGTGGCGGCCTGGACGGTCCGCCGCGCGGCCACGTTCGAGCGGCTGGCCGGGCTCGGAGTCGTCGCGGTGTGCGTCGAGGGCGAGGCCCTGGGGCTGGCGACGTCGGGCCCGCCGGACGACACGCGGCCCGGCGCGCCGGGCGGGGATCACCCGTTCACGTAGACCTCGGCCAGCGCCCGCGCCCGCGCGGACCCGTCACGGCCGCCCGGAGGCCACGTTCCGCCGCCCGTCCGCCACGCTCCGCCGGTCGCGCGACGGCTCCTGGCGCCAGCCGGGCGCGCGCGCGAACCTCCTCGGCCCGCCCCGCGACCGGGCCTCGGCGGCCAGGTCGCGCAGGCGGAGAGCTTCGGCCGCGTTCAGCACGACGGTGCCGCCGAACCTGGTCGCGAGGTCCGCAACGAGATCGGTCAGCCAGGACGGCGCGGCGAGCTCGACGACGACGCCCTCGTCGGTCGGCGTGACCTCGACGACGGAC
>JAJYGO010000204.1 GCA_021785115.1 Chloroflexota bacterium
GCCGATCTTCCAGATCCTGCTGATGGTCTTCTACCTGCGTTCGGCGGACCGGGTGCGGGCCTACTTTGCGGGACGGCGGGCAGCCCCAGTGGCGGCGCCCGATCCCACCGCCTGAGCCCTGCAGGCCACGTGACACCGGAGGGACACACCAACATGACCGTACCCGCCCCCGCCCCCGCCCCCGCCCAGCCACAGGTCCTCTCGGTCGTCTGCCGGCAGGTCGACGCCCTGATGGCCACCGTGCAGGCCCGATCCTGGGCCCACACCTGGGCCATCACCGGCACTCAACCGGTGGATGCGCCAAAGCCCACCGAGGCGCTGATCGGTGCCCTGGCCGCCTGCATGATCTCGGGCATCCAGCGCGAGAGCGCGGCCGCTGGGCTGCGCATCGACGAGGTCGAGGTCACGGCGCAGGCCACCCGCTTCGGCGGGCCGGACGGCCCCCGCCTGGGCGACTTCCGGGTCGAGGTGATTGTCACCAGCCCGGAGCCCGAAGCGGCGCTGCGCCCGCTGCTCGACGCGCTTCAGTCCAACGGCACGGTGACCAACACCCTGCAGCTGGGCCAGCCCATCACGATCGAATCCCGCGTGGTGCGGGCGGCCTGATGAGTGCCTGCACCACGTTCACCGAGCGTCCCGGCCTCGGCGCCGGGATGAGGAGGTCCTCCGATGTTCCAGAAGATCCTGTGGGTGACTGATTTCTCGGTGCACGCCCGGGATGCCGGCCGCAAGGCGCTCGAGTGCGCCCTTTGCTCGCATCGGCCGGTCGACGTGCTGACCGTGGTGGCGCCTGACGATCTGCCGCCGTTCCTGCTCGACGTTCCCGATCCGTTCATCGCCGAGGAGGCCGTGCACGAGGCCGAGCGCCGCCTCGAGGCCGAACACGAGGCACGGGTTCAGCAGGAGCTCGAGTCCGAGACCCGGTTCCTGCGCGATGCCGGGATCGAGACAACCCTGCACGTGCGCGTGGGATCCCCGGGAGACGAGATTCTCGCCGCCGCCGGGGAGCTCGGCAGCGACGTGATCGTGATGGGCTCGCACGGGAAGCGCTCGCTGGAGGAGCTGCTCATCGGGAACACCGTGGAGCACGTGACCAAGCGCGCGACCTGCCCGGTCCTGGTCGTGCGCTGATGGCCTCCGCCGCAGACGCCGTCGCGGGTCCGGCGGTCGGCGGCGTGGCAGCCGTGGCGCTCGCCGACAACGCAGAACCGCGCCCCCGCGTGGTGCCCAGTGTTGCCCAGCTCTTCGCGACGTTCTTCTCGATCGGCCTGACCTCGTTCGGCATGGCCATCCTGCAGAAAATCCGCTCCGTGCCCGTGCGGCGTGGCTGGATCGAGCGCGAGGAGATCGACGAGGGTCTGGGGCTGGTGCAGCTCTACCCCGGCGCGATCATGGTCGACCTGGTCGCCTACATCGGCTACCGCATCCACCGCGTGACCGGGGCGATCGTGGCCACCGCGGGCTTTGTCGCCCCCGCGCTCGTGCTGATGCTGGGACTCTCCTGGCTGTACGCGACGTACGGCGCCGCGCCGGGGGTGGCCGGCCTGGTCGTCGGTCTCGACGCCATCGTGGTCGGCGTGGTGGCCAGCGTCGCGATCGACTTCGCCCTGCAGCACGCGCGCGGCACGCTGCCGGCCTTGCTCGCCCTCGCCGGGTTCGCGGTGGCCGTGAGCGGCGCCAGTCTGCCCCTCGCGGTCCTGGGCGGGTTGACGCTCGGGGCGGTCGCGGTTCGACCGGGAGCGGCCGGCCGGGGTGCCTCGGCAATCGCTGCGACCCACGAGCCGCCGTCGTGGCGCCGCCTGGCGCTGGCCCTTGTGCCGGGCGCCACCATGGTGGTGGCCGCGGCGGTCGCGGCCACGTCGAGCGGGGTCCTGTCCACGCTCTTCCTCGACATGACCCGGATCGGGACGGTCGCGTTTGGCAACGGGTCCACGATCCTGCCGGTGCTGCAGCAGGACGTGGTCGACAGCCGGCACTGGCTGGGCATGCCGGAGTTCGGGGTGGCGATCGCGTTCGGCCAGATCACACCGGGCCCCTTCCTGATCTCCGCCGCGTTCGTGGGCTACAAGGTGGCCGGGCTCTGGGGCGGCGTGCTCGCTGCCATCGCGATCTTTGCCCCCAGCGTCGCGATGACCACGGTCGCGGCCGAGATCTATCCCTGGCTGCGGCGCTGGGCCTGGGTCAAGGGTGCGGTGGCTGGCGTCATGGCCGTCTTCGTCGGCCTGCTGGCCAGCGTGGCCCTCTCGCTCGGACGGCCCCTTCTGCCGCTGCCGGCGGCGCTCGTCCTGCTTGCCGCGGCGTTCGTCGCGGTGCGCGTCGCGCGCTGGAACCTGCTCATCGTGTTCGGGGCCGGCCTCGCCGCATGGGCGGCCTATCTTGCGCTCGGCGGGGCCTGGCGCTGATTGACACGCCCGCCAGAGGGCTGTCCCATCCGAGGGAGTTCAGATCATGACCGAGTCGCCCGTCACGCCCCAGGACAAGTTCTCCAAGCCGTGGCACGGGATCCCGCGCAGCGAGATCCCGTGGTTCCCCACGGTGGACCCCGACGTCTGCATCGGATGCGGCACGTGCGTGATCAGCTGTTCGCGCAGCGTCTATCGCTTCGACTTCGATCGGAAGAAGGCGGTGGTGGCCGACCCGATGCACTGCATGGTCGGCTGCCGGACGTGTGCGAGTACGTGTCCGGCCAACGCCATCAGCTTCCCCCCGCCCCAGGTCGTGCTGGATCTGGAGCTGCGGCCCGAGGTGCGCCACGCGATCGAGGACGAGCTGCTGGCGCGCCGCGAGCAGATCTCGATCGTGGACGTGCTCCCGCACCCGGACCGCCTGATCCAGCTCGAGATCCGCGAGATCCGCGAGGTCGGCGCGGCGACCCGCCTGTTCCTCCTGAAGCCGCACCGGCCCGAGGACTGCATGTGCGAATTCACGCCGGGCCAGTACGTCGAGATCTGGGTGCCCGGCACCGACTGGATGTCGCGGGCGTACTCGATCGGCAACGCGCCGAGTGCCGACGGTTCGGTCGAGCTGCAGATCAAGAAGATCGAGGGTGGGCGCCTGTCCGGCTGGGCGTTTGAGCAGGCGAAAGTCGGTGACGTGGTCACCGCCCGCGGCCCGCTGGGTGCGTTCACCATGCGCTCCTCGCCCGACCGGCCGCTGGTGTTCGTGGCGCGCGGCACGGGCTTCGCCCCGATGAAGGCCCTCATCGAGCAGCAGCTGGCCATGTTCCCGAAGCGCCAGATCCGCCTCTACTGGGGAGCGACCGCCTCGAGCGATTTCTACGACCTGGACGCCATCGCGAGCTGGCTGCGCAGGGATCCGAACCTGCAGGTCACGCTCGTCGCGCGCACCTTCGACGCCGCCTTCGTGGCGCCCCTCGGAGCAGGAATCGCCGTCGGTCGTGTCTCCGACGCCGTCCGTGAGTCCGCAGCGGACCTCTCGGCGTATGACGCCTACGTGGCGGGACCGCGGATCACGGTCGCGGACAGCATCGCGTCCCTGCAGGCGCGCGGCGTGGCCAGCGAGCAGATCTTCGCCGACTCCTACGGCGTGTGAGCCACCCCGATGATCACCGAAGGGGCCGTCTCGACCGGGGCCCCCGGCGCACCGAACGCAGGCGGCCTCACGAGCGCGGAAGCGGACAGCCGCCTGCTCGAGTACGGGCCGAACGCGGTTGTCCCGGCGGGGCCGCCCGGCGTCCAGACGTTGCTTCGCAAGTTCTGGGGCGTGATCCCCTGGATGCTCGAGTTCGCCCTGGTCACCGACCTGGTCATGGGCAGATGGCTGGACGCGGCCATCATCGCCGCGCTCCTCGTGTTCAACGCATATCTCGCATTCTCCCAGGAGACCCGGGCGCAGCAGGCTGTCGCATTGCTGCGCGGCCGCCTGACCGTCACCGCTCGGGCGTTGCGCGACGGCCGCTGGCAGGTGATCCCGGCCCATCAGGTGGTGCCCGGGGACGTCCTCCACCTGCGGGTCGGCGACATCGTGCCGGCTGACATGCAGCTCACCGACGGGGAGATCCAGGCCGATCAATCGCAGCTGACCGGCGAAACGCTCCCCGTGGAAACGCGTGCCGGAAGCACGGCCTATGCCGGCGCGCTGGTGGCCCGCGGGGAGGCGAGTGGCATCGTCACAGCGACGGGTGCCGGATCGTACTTCGGAAAGACGGCCGAGCTGGTGCGGGTTGCCCAGCCGCCCCGCCGTACCGAGACCCTGATCGTCAGGGTCGCCGAGTACCTCGGTGCGGTGGTGGTGATCCTGGCCCTCGTGGCAATCGCGACCATGATCGTCCGAGGCACACCCCTCTCCGAACTGCTGCCGTTCGGGGCGATGCTCATCGTCACCTCGGTCCCGGTCGCGCTCCCCATGATGTTCACCATGTCAGCCGCGCTCGGCGCGCGCGGACTTGCCGACAAGGGGGTCCTCGTGACTCGGCTCTCGGCGGTCGAGGATGCGGCGTCCATGGACGTGCTGTGTCTCGACAAGACCGGCACGCTGACCGAGAACCAGCTCACCGTCGCAGGGCTGGCGCCGTTCCCGCCGACGACCTCCGACGACTTGCTTCGCCTGGCCGCGACGGCGTCGGATCAGGCCACCCAGGATCCGCTCGATCTCGCCATCCTCCGCGGCGCACGCGAGCGCGCCGTCCTTCCCGATCCGGCCTCGAGGCTGGACTTCGTCCCGTTCGATCCGAGCACCAAACGATCGGAGGGGTCGATCCGGCAGGCCGATCGGGTCGTCCGGATCGTCAAGGGGGAGCCGTCGACGATCGCCGGCCTCGCCCACGCCGCATGGTCGGAGATCGCCCCCGAGGTCGATCGGCTGTCGGCTGATGGCTCACGCGTGCTGGCGGTCGCGAGCGGCACGGAATCCGCCCTCCGGGTTGCTGGCCTGATCGGGCTGGGCGATCCGGTGCGCTCCGATTCGGCGCCGCTCGTCGCACAGTTGCGCAAGCGCGGCGTGCGCGTCCTGCTCGTCACCGGCGACGGGGAGGCGACCGCCCGGGCGGTCGCGACCAGGGTCGGAATCAGCGGTGAGGTGGCTCCCCCGGGCACGATCCGCGAGGACCTGGATCCGGCGACGCTCGCCCGGTTCGGCATCTACCCCGGGGTCTTCCCGGAGGACAAGTTCCGGCTCGTCGCGGCGCTCCAGAAGGCGGGCCACGTGGTCGGGATGACCGGGGACGGGGTGAACGACGCACCGGCCCTGCGGCTGGCGGAGGTGGGGATCGCGGTATCCAGCGCGACGGACGTCGCGAAAGCCGCCGCAAGCCTCGTCCTGACGCGACCCGGGCTCGGCGAGATCGTCACGGCGATCGAGGGCAGCCGTCGCATCTTCAAGCGGATGCAGAGCTTCGTCCTGACCATGATCTCCATGAAGCTCAGCACGCCCATCTTCTTCGCCCTGGGGGTGATCCTCCTCGGCACGTTCGTGCTGACACCCCTGCAGATCGTCATCCTGATGCTGCTGGGGAACTTCGTGACGATGTCCGTGGCGATGGACCAGGTCGCTCCATCGGCCCAGCCGGACCGATGGGCTCTTCGCCCGCTGATGGCCGCCGGTGCCGGTCTCGCCATCCTTTCCCTCTCGCTGAACCTCGCCATCTTCTGGGTCGCCTCGAACGTCTTGCGACTGGCTGCGGCCCAGACCCAGACGCTCCTGTTCCTGTGGCTGGTGGTCAGCGCCGGCCAGGCGGTCCTGTATGTGACGCGTGGCGACGGCTTCTTCTGGGAGCCGCCTCATCCGGCACGCCGGCACCTGGCCGCCACGTTGCTCGACGTCGTCGTGGTCACCGTCCTGGCGACCCTGGGCTGGCTGATGGCGCCGATCTCGCCGCTGCTGGCGGCCGGCGTCCTGTTGCTGGCGCTGGCCTTCCTGTTCGTTGCCGACGTCCTGAAGATCGTCCTGAGGGGCGCCGCAGAGCCCTCTACCGGCGCGCCGCTGGTCTCCGCGGAGTGATCAGGCGGGCCTGACCCTCGCCGGCTCGAGGGGCGTGCGCGCCACACCCCACCGCCCGCCAGGGCGGAGTGAGCTCGTCATCGAAAGAGTGCGAGGGGCGATCGGGACGCCCCCGGACAGCGCCACGACGAGCCGAGTCGAGCGCCCGAGGTGATCGCTCCACCCACCCGCGCACGTCTACTCGTTAACGCAACGTTCAGCGGGCGGCGCCCTGACTTATTCACGCGTCATGATGCGGAATAGCAGAAAGATCACGAGCGCAGTCGAGAGCGTACCGCCGGCCGCCCACGCGATAACGCTGCCCAGAGCGCTCGCGTCATGGTAGTACCAGGTCGCGATCGCCTCGGCCAAGAAGCCGGTGCCGATCGCGCCAAACAGGATCGCCAGCCACAGGCTGACCCGGTTCGTCCTCTGCTCGAGCCTCGTCGTGATGCCGAAGGTTACCGTGTCAAGCCGGCCGAGGACCGATCGATGCAGGTCGTCGATCCCCAGCAGCGACTGGCCGAGCGCGGTCGCCTGGGCGCTGAAGACATTACCGACTGCCAGCGCCCCGTAGTACTCCTCCAGCCCGTCCGCGACATCGCGCTTGAGCTGCAGGAGCTCGTCGAGACGTTTGGTGCGTTCGCCCACCAGTCGCTCGTGGAACCCCCGCAGCGCCGCACGCTCGAGGGCCAGGAGTTCCAGCGTGATCAGAAGCGGCAGTGCCGCTTGCTCCAGGGCTGTGGGCCCACAATGCAGGTCGAGGGCACTGCGCGGCGAAAGCAGCGACAGGCCGCCCTCCCGGAGACAGAAGTCCTGAGCCAGCTCGTGCGCGACGAAGCTCCGCTTGAAGGGCTCCCGCGAGCCGTCGAGGTGCACCAGCCGCACCAGGTCGGTGCCCAACTGGGCGAGGATCGTGGCGAGATCATGGTCCGGGACACGCAGGATGCTGAAGGGCAGGTAGAGTTCCGGCGCTTCGGACTGGCCGCCCTCTGGACCGCCCGGCGCAGCCACGAGGGCAAGCCAGATCCGGGCGGCGAGGCTCCCTTCGGTGGTGAAACTCAGCAGGGCGATCCAGTCCGATACGCTCAACGGCTGCGTCGGCGCGGTGAGCCACACCTCCCATGCTGACGCCCCGGAGATGTGGGTCACGCGATACACGTCGGCGACGAGTTCGCCCTTGATCACGTTGCCAAGCGGCAGGCGGCCAACCACGCGACGGCTGACGCGCTGCGCCCGCCGGTAGCGATCCCCCAGCATGCGCCGTTCGGTCTCCTGGATCCGGGCGATCCGTTCAACCGCCAGATCCGATTCGCTCGTTTCGAGCCCCGGCGGGACCAGGGTCTCCGCGATCAACCCTCCGGGATCCGCGGCGGCGTAGAGCAACACGAACGTGGCCTGGACCGAGAACTGCTCGGTCGAGGTGGTCCGCGCCACGGTTGTCTTCCCGAGCCCGGTCAAGTCAACCTCCGCCCTGCGAGGTCTCGCACCACGCTGTCGTGTCCGGCCGTCAGCTCCGCAGCTCAGGCTCGCGCCGACACCACCTGAGACATCAGGTCGCCCTGGCCGCCTCCGCGGCCGTGGTACTCCAGCACGGGCCGCGGACCGGGGACCGATGGCGAGGGCGGCGGCTCGGCGCTGGTGACGGGCGGGGCGATGCCGGCAAGGTCGTCCGGTCGGACGGGGACGCGGTTGAGCTCCCTCCCGGTGGCAGCCCGCAGTGCGTTGACCACCGCGACCGTGGCCGCGATGGTGGGCACCTCGCCGACCCCCTTGGCGCCGTAGGGCACCCCCGGCTCCGCGTGCTCCACCAGTTCGGAGAGGATCGGCGGCACGTCGAGGAACGGGGGGGTGAGGTAGTCGGTGAAGGAGGCGTTGCGCATGAGTCCCTCCTTCAGCTGGACCTCTTCCATCAGCGCGTGGCCCATGCCGATGGCGAGACCCCCCTCGACCTGGCCTTCCAGGCCCTGCGGGTTGATCGCTCGTCCCACGTCCTCGACGGCCGCCAGCTGGACCACGCGGGCCAGGCCGAGCTGCACATCCACGTCGACCACGGCCCGCTCGGCGACGAAGGCGAAGAACGGATGAGCGTCGCCCTGGCCGTGCTCGTCGAGCGGCTGCGTGGGACGGTGGTGGAAGACCCGTGTCGCGACGACCGGTGCCTCGAGGAAGTCCTCCAGGCGAGCCACGGGCACGCCGTCGGCCAGAATCCGGCCCTCCCGCAGTGAGAGGGGCGCGTCCCGCAGGCCAGGCACGGCCCGCACCCGGCCGAACAGCTCCTCGCGGACGGCCTCGCAGGCCAGCTGGACGGCGCCGCTCGACATGACCGTCTGCCGTGACGCCGAACTCGAGCCGGCGGAACCCACGGTCGTATCGGCCTCGTGGAGTGTCACCGCGCGCACCCCGAGCTCGGTGCGTGCGACCTGCACCAGCACCGTGGCCAGCCCCTGGCCCGAGTCGACCGCGGCGCTGTGCATTTCGACGAGCGGTCCCTCGGCTCCGGTTGACAACGTCACTCTCGCCTCGCAGGAGTCGTCGAACCCTTCGCTGTAGCCGATGTTCTTGAACCCCAGCGCGTATCCGACACCTCTCCGGATCCCCTCACCATGGGTGACGTTGCCCAGGCCCCCCGGCAGAGAGCTCGTGGTCCGCACGACCGGCTCCTCCGGCAGCGGGAGCGCTCGGCAGCGTTCGAGGAGCTCCGCCACCGGGGCTTCACCGGTGATGACCTGCCCGGTCGGGAACACCGATCCGGGATGGACGGCGTTCTTCAGACGGAGCTCCACCGGATCCATCTGGAGCGCGCGTGCCAGCTTGTCCATCTGGGACTCGTAGGCAAAGCAGGGCTGGGGCGAGCCGAACCCGCGCATGGCGCCGCAGGGAGGGTTGTTCGTGTAGACGGCGGTCGCCTCGATCAGGGCGTTGGGCACCTCGTACGGGCCGGTGGCAAAGGCGGCCGCATTGGAGAGGACGGCCGGCGTGGACGAGGTGTATGCGCCGCCATCCAGGAGCGCTCGCACCCGGACGGCCACGAGCCGACCGTCACGCGCGGCGCCGTGCCGTACCCAGTACCGGGAGGGGTGACGATGGACATGGCCCCGGAATGACTCGGCCCGGGTGTTGACCAGCTTGACGGGGCGTCCCGTCCGTTGGGCGAGCACCCCGGCCAGGATCTCCAGGTTGACATCTTCCCGCGAGCCGAAGGCGCCGCCCACGCCGGTGAGGTGCAGGTGGACCCGCTCTTCGGGCAGACCCAGGCACGGGGCGACCTGGTGGAGGTCGACGTGCAGCCACTGCGTCATGACGTACAGGTCCATCGAGCCGTCTGGAGCGGGGACGGCCAACGCGGCCTCCGGCCCGAGCGCCGCCTGGTCCTGCATGGCGGTCTCGTAAAAGCCCTCCACCCACACCTCGGCTTGCGCCTCGGGGTCGCCGTGCTCGATCCGCAGATGGCGGATCACGTTGCCCCATGCGTGGAGCGCCGGGGCCCCCGGATCGAGCGCGGTTTCCATGTCGGTGACCGCCGGCAGAGCTTCATATTCGATCCTGACGGCCGACGCGGCGGCGCGTGCCTGGGCGTGGGTGTCGGCCGCGATTGCGACCACCGGCTCACCCTCGTAACGGACGCGGTCGGCGGCGAGCACCGGCTGGTCGTCGAACTCGAGGCCGTACGTGCGCTTCGCAGGAAGCTGGTCCGCCGTGAGCACGGCGCGCACCCCGGGCATCCGCCGGGCGCGCGTGGCGTCGATCGCGACGATCCGCGCATGCGCGTGCGGGCTCCGCACGACCGCGCC
>JAJYGO010000238.1:0-8731 GCA_021785115.1 Chloroflexota bacterium
CGCCTCCCCCGCGGCCGCCGGGTCGCCCGCCGCGGCGGCGATGCCGCCCGCGAGAACCCGCGCCAGCAGCCGGTAGCCGGCCGCGTCCGCCGCGAGCGTCTCCGGCGCCGCCAGGTACCGCGTGCGAGGGCGCCCCGGACCCGACCGCGGCTCGGGCTCGCGTGCGGCGAGGCCGGCCTCGACCAGCCGCTGGAGATGGAATCGAACGGTGTTCGGGTGCAGGCCTGCCGATGCGGCCGCCCGATCGAGCGTGAGGCCCTCCGGCGAGGAGCGGAGCGCCTCGAGGAGGCGAGCGCGGCTCGCGACCCCGAGCGCACGGTGCGTCCTCGTCCCCGAATCCGAGGGGGTTCCCATCCGCGGTTCCGCCTCATCCTCCTTGCCGCTGTCCATGCCGAGAGTTTACACTACGGAGATTAAGAAAATCAGAGCATCGCGGCGATCGACGCCGCAGATCGGAGGAGCCGTGACCCCCGAGGATCGAGCCGCCCTGCGGCAGATGGCCGATCACCACCGCGCGATGAGCCTCGAGCTCGGCGCGCGCGTCGACGCGCTGGTCGAGGCGGTCGAGGGGGGCCAGCCGCATCGCCCGGCGGCGGACGAGGTGCTCGCCTACGTCCGACGCGAGGTGCTGCCCCACGCCGAGGCCGAGGAGCGGACCGTCTACGCCGCCGCGGCGGCGCGCGTTCCCGCGCTGGTCGAGGCCCTCACCCTCGAGCATGCAGACATGCGCGCCACCCTCGACGCCATGGCGGCAGCGGCGAGCGGCGTTCGCGCCGCCGCGGCCGGCTACGCGCTCGCGGGCACGTTCGAGCTCCACGCGCGCAAGGAGGAGACCCTGGTGCTGCCGGCCCTGGCCGAGGACTCCGAGGCCCACCTGGCCGAGATCCTGGACCGCATGCACGAGCGCTTCGAGGAGCTCCGCGACCGGGCGGCGGAGGCGGTGGAGGCCCGAGCGGCGGATCCCTCGCTCGATGTGCGCGAGGAGCCTCCATCCCGCCGCCACACCCTGATCTTCGACCGTTTCGACGCCCTCCCGGATGGCGGGTCGTTCGTGCTGGTGAACGACCACGACCCAAAGCCGCTCTTCTACCAGCTCCAGGCCGAGCGGGCGGACACGTTCACGTGGGAGGCCCTGGAGCAGGGACCGGAGGTCTGGCGCGTGCGCATCGGCCGGGCGCCGGCCGCGAAGGACTGAGGCCCCCTCCCGGGAGCGCCGTTCCGGGCGCCGGTGCCGGCGCCCCCGGGGCCGCTGATGCGCCGGCGCTCGCGGCGGCGGGTTCCGCTACCAGGCTCCGGGGCCGGGCGCCCACATGCTGCGGGCAAAGCCGGTTCGGTCCCGGTTCGAGAACCACGACCTCGGCCGCGGCAGGCGTCGAGCCGGTACCTGCCGCGCCCCGTATCGGGCATCGCTCGGCCACATGCCGGGCCGGGCGGTCCTGCTGACGTTCCTCACGAGCCGCATCGTTCCACCTCGTGTAGTGTCCACATCATCGTTAATCCCCATACTACACGTGCGGTCGCGCTCGCGAGCGGAGTCGGGGGGTCGCGGCGTCCTATCCCACGCCGACCGAGCGCATGGCCCCGTCCCCGCTCGGCCGCTCCACAGTGGCCGTCGATCCGCGCGCCGCACGGGCAAGGTGGACGAGCATCCCGACGAACGTCACCGCCCACACGCCGAGCGCGACCCAGAACACCCCGCGGCCAAGCGTCACCATGAACGGGATCCCGACCTGCTGGCCGAAGGCGGTCGACGCGGCCGCGTACATGCCGAGGGGAAACACCATGCTCCAGAGACCCGGCTCGTAGGTGAGCGGGACCCTGCGCACCGCGTGGCGCCAGACACCGAAGACGAGCAGCATCGGGATCCACCACGTTCCGAAGGCCCACAGAAGGAACGCCACCCCCGCGATCGCCGGCCTGGTGGCGGCGAGCGCCTGCGTGGCGGCCGGGAGGCCCAGCACGCGGGCGGCGGCGAGCACCGTGATGGCCGTCGCGCCCATCGCCACCCAGTAGGCCGGCCCCAGGCCCTCGGCGGGAGCCGGGCGGGCCAGGAGCCGCCAGGTCACGAGCGTCGCGACGACCACGTACAGCACCGCCCCGAACGACCAGAGGACGACGGCGGTCGCGCCGAGGACCTGCTCGCCTCGCGGGTACGCGGCGGCGAGCACCGTGCCGGCGATCGCGACGGACTGTGTGCCGACCACCCACACGAACCACGTCCCGTTGATGCCGTCGAGGACGTCGGCCCGGTCGGACAGCATGAACCCGGCCGGGATGGCGTAGGTGAGCACGAGCCACGCGGCGGCCCCGGCCGCGGCCAGGGCCGCTGCCACGGCAGGTCGGCCGCCCGCGGCCACCCGGGCAGCGAGGACGTTCGACCCGGCGACGAACGTGAACAGCGCGAACGCTCGAGCCGGCGCCCGCGCGTCGGCCAGCAGCGCGTCGCGGTGTCGGGCGAGGCGCCAGGCGGTGCCGACGAACAGGACCGCGTAGGCGATGGCGGCCACCCAGAGCAACGCGGCCGAGATCCCCGGCTGGCGGACCCTCGCCGCGTCCGTCGAGATGATCCCGGTCGCCATCACCAGCGCGAAGTAGCCGGGATAGAGTCCCCGGACCGCCGCGGAGAGGCGCCCCGGGGGCCGGGCGGGGACCGAGACCGCGGCGACCCCGGCCGGGGTCGCCGCGGTCACCGCTCGACCTCCCGGGCCGGCCCCATCGCGCCCACCTCGACGGGGGCCCGCCCGCGGCGGGGCACACGTCCGCCGACGCGGGCGCGCCGGTACAGGACGAATGGTCGCCAGAGGTACCAGACGGGCGCGCTCCACGCGTGGACGAGCCGCGTGAACGGCCACAGCGCGAGGAAGGCCCACGCGAGGATCGCGTGGAGCTGGTAGACGAGGGGCGCCGAGGTCATGAGCGACGGGTCGGGGTGCGCGGCGAAGATCCCCCGGAACCACAGGGCGACCGTTGCCCGGTAGTCGTACCCCCCGCCGATCAGGTTCACCCCGACGGTCTCGACGATCCCAAGCGCGATGATCGCGACCATCAGCAGGTACATGGCGACGTCGATCCGCGTGGTGGTCGCCGCGACCCGCGGGTCGGCGACCCGCCGGTACAGCAGGATCGCAAGGCCCGCCACGATGGCGACGGACGCGAGCGTTCCCGCCGTGGCGGAGAAGTCGCGGTAGAGCCACTCGGGGACCCCGATCGCCCGCGTGAAGCTCTCGGGGACGAGGAGCCCGATCACGTGCCCGCCCACCGCCGCGAGGACCCCGTAGTGGAACAGCGGGCTCCCCCACTTGAGCAGCCGTCGCTCGTGGAGCTGCGTGGAGCGCGTCGTCCACCCGAACTGGTCGCGCCGATAGCGCCAGACGTGCCCGGCGACGAAGATCGTCAGCGAGACGTACGGCAGGATCACCCAGAGCAGCAGCGTCGGCGCACTCACGGCCGCGCCCCCTCGCCCGACACGACCTCGGGGGGTGCGAAGGGCTCCAGTCCGACCCGTTCGACCGGCGGGCCCTCGGCCGCGAGCCTCCGCACGGCCCCCCACTCGCTCGGTGACATCCGCGGGAGCCCGTCGCACACGGCGTCGAGCAGGTCCGCGTACGGACTCCCCCGATCGCGCAGCGCCTGGCGCATCAGCTCGAGCGAGGGGCGGAGCTCCCGCAGGACGGCCGCGCCGTAGCCGCTCGGCGCGAAGGCCGCGAACTCCAGCACGATCGGGAGGTGATCGGGGAGCTCGTGCGTCTGGAGGTCCATGCCGGCCGCCGCGTACAGCCGGCGGAGCCGCACCATCGCCATGCCGCGCTGCCGTGTGTCCCCGTAGACGTGGTAGGTGAGGTACGGGCTCGTGCGCCGGTGCAGGTCGAAGGTCTCGACGTACTCGGCCGCGAGGGCCTCCCCGGAGGTCTCGCTCCAGTGGCGCAGGAAGCGCCGGATCCCGGCGGCCCGAGGCCCCTGCGGCAGGCCGTCCGCCGCGGCGAGGATCTCCTCGCGGGCCGCGAGGATCGCCTCGTCCGGGTACTGGGCGAGGAGCGAGGCGAGCTTCAGGGCCATCGCGTCGGGATCGCCGCCTCCGCGCCCGCTCACCGCGCGCCCCCATCCCGGGGCCGCACGAGGTCGAGCGGGACGAACGCCGGACCCTGGCCGCCCATCCCCGGCCCGCCCTCGTGCTCGAGGCTGCACCCGCCCTGCTCCTCGACAAGCCGATTGGCGACCTCGGTGTGAGCAGGCGGGACCACGAAGCGCTCGTCGTAGCGCGCGATCGCCAGCAGCTGGTAGAGGTCCCCGACGTCGCGCGGAGCCATGCCGACCGAGGCGGCCACCGACGCGTCCGGCTCGCCCCCCATCTGGCGCTCGCGCATGAACGCCCGCATCGCCGCCAGGCGCCTCAGCACGTCGCGCACCACCCCGGCGTCCCCGGCCGTGAACAGGTTCGCCAAGTAGTCCATCGGGATCCGCAGCTCGTCGATCGCGTGGAAGACGTCGTCGGGATCGGACTCGTCGAGGCCCGCCGCCCCAACGACGTCCATGACCGGGGACAGCGGGGGCACGTACCACACCATCGGCAGGGTTCGGAACTCCGGGTGCAGCGGCAGCGCCACCCGGTGGCGCATCGCGAGCGCGTACACGGGCGAGCGGCGCGCGGCCTCGATCCAGTCCTCGGGGATGCCGGCCCGCCGCGCCTCGGCGCGGACGGCCGGATCCTCGGGGTCGGCGAACAGGCTCCGCTGGGATTCCAGCAGGTCCCTGGGGTCGCGGACCGAGGCGGCCTCCTCGACGCGGTCGGCGTCGTACAGGACGAGCCCGAGGTAGCGCAGGCGCCCCACGCACGTCTCCGAGCACACCGTCGGCATGCCGGCCTCGATCCGCGGGTAGCAGAGGGTGCACTTCTCCGCCTTGCCGGTCCGGTGGTTGAAGTACACCTTCTTGTACGGGCACCCCGACACGCAGAACCGCCATCCCCGGCACCTGTCCTGGTCGACCAGCACGACGCCATCCTCCTCGCGCTTGTACATCGCGCCCGAGGGGCACGAGGCCACGCACGAGGGATTCAGGCAGTGCTCGCAGATCCGCGGCAGGCAGAACATGAACGCCCGCTCGAACTCGAAGCGGACGTGCTCCTCGAGGCCCCGGAGGTCCGGATCGGCGCCCGCGTGCTCGGGCGCGCCGGCGAGATCGTCCTCCCAGTTCATCCCCCACGTGAGCCGCATGTCGCGGCCGGTCAGCTGCGAGCGCGCGTGGGCGACCGGCGAGTGCTCGGAGGCCGGCGAGGTCACGAGCGTGCCGTAGTTGTAGGTCCACGGCTCGTAGTAGTCATCGATCGTCGGCAGGTCGGGGTTCCAGAAGATCGTGAGGAGCTTCTTCAGGCGGCCGCCGGCCGCAAGCCGCAGCCGCCCGCGCCGGTCCAGGCGCCATCCGCCGCGCCACCGCCCCTGGTCCTCGTAGCGGCGCGGGTAGCCCTGCCCCGGCTTCGTCTCGACGTTGTTGAACCACATGTACTCGGCGCCGGCACGGTTGGTCCAGGTCTGCTTGCAGGTGACGCTGCAGGTGTGGCAGCCGATGCACTTGTCGAGGTTCATCACCATGCCGACCTGCGCCTTGAGGTTCACCGGAAGCTCACCTCGCTCTCACGCTTGCGGATCACGGTGATCTCGTCGCGCTGGTTGCCGGTCGGGCCGTAGTAGTTGAACGCCCAGGAGAGCTGGGCGTAGCCGCCGATCAGGTGGGTCGGCTTGATCAGCATGCGGGTGAGGGAGTTGTCGGTGCCGCCGTGCAGGCCGCTCACCTCCGAGCGCGGCGTCTCGAGATGGCGGTCCTTCGCGTGGTACATGAAGACCGTTCCCTCGGGGATGCGGTGGCTGACGACCGCCCGGCACGAGACCACCCCGTTGCGGTTGTAGGCCTCGATCCAGTCGTTGTCGGCCACCTCGATCTTGCGGGCGTCCTGCGGGCTGATCCAGATCACCGGTCCGCCGCGAAACAGCGTCAGCATGTGGAGGTTCTCGAGGTACTCGGAGTGGATCGACCACTTCGAGTGCGGGGTGAGGTAGCGGACGACGACCTCGGCGCGCCCGTCGCCGATCGTCGGGTCGCCGAAGTGGCGGCGCATCGCGAGCGGCGGCCGGTAGGCGGGCAGCGCCTCGCCGAGCTCGCGGATCCATTCGTGGTCGAGGTAGAAGTGCTGTCGCCCGGTCAGCGTGTGCCACGGCTTGCCCCGCTCGACGTTGATCGTGAACGGCGAGTAGCGACGGTCCGCCGCCTCGATCCCCGACCACTCCGGGGAGGTCAGCACCGAGCGGGGCTGGACCTGCGTGTCGGCGAACGTGATGCGGGCGGCGGCGTGCTCCTCGGCGAGGTCGGCGAGCGGGCGACCGACCCGAGGCTCGAGGGCGCGGAAGGCCTGGAGCGCGATGCGCCCGTTCGTCGTGCCCGAGAGCGCGAGGATCGCCTCGCAGGCCTGCTCGACCCGCGCGAGCGAGGGGCGCCCGTCGCCCACCCCACCCCGCACGGTGCCGCCCCGCGCACGCAGGTCCTCGACCTCCTTCGTGGGGACCCACGTGATCCCCTTCGCGGTCGTGCCGAGCTGGTCGACGAGGGGGCCGAGCGCGGCAAGCTTCTCGGCGACCGCGCCGTAGTCGCGCTCGACCACGACGAGCTTCGGCATCGTTCGGCCGGGGACGGGATCGACCTCGCCCGAGCGCCAGTCCCGGGCGCCGCCCCACGGCTGGGCGAGCTCGTCGGGGGCGTCGTGCGCGAGGGGCGCGACGACCACGTCCCGCCGCACGCCCAGGCGCCGCGCGGCCATTGGCGCGAAGGCCGCCGCGATCGTCGTGAACGCCTCCCAGTCGGTCCGCGTCTCCCACGGCGGGGCGATGGCCGGATTGAACGAGTGCACGAACGGGTGCATGTCAGTCGAGGAGAGGTCGTGCTTCTCGTACCAGGTCGCAGCCGGCAGCACGACGTCGGAGTACATGCACGTGCTGGTCATCCGGAAGTCGATCGTGGTCAGCAGGTCGAGCTTCCCGACCGGCGCCGGATCGCGCCAGACGACGTCCCTCGGCCGCAGCTCCGCCGGGCTCTCGTCCGCGCGCACGGCGTCGTCGGTGCCGAGCAGGTGACGCAGGAAGTACTCGTGCCCCTTGCCCGAGGACCCGAGCAGGTTCGCGCGCCAGACGGTCAGCACGCGGGGCACGTTCGCCGGCGCGTCGGGATCCTCGGCGGCGAACCGCAGCCGGCCCTCGCGCAGCTCGCGCACCACGTAGTCGGCGACCGGCAGGCCCTCGCGATCCGCCTCGTCGGCGAGCTCCAGCGGGTTGCGGTCGAGGGCCGGATGGCTCGGGAGCCACCCGAGGCGCGCGGCCAGCGCGTTGCAATCGGCGAAGTGCATGCCGGCGAGGCGCCCCTCCCCGAGCGGCGAGGCCAGCTCGTCGGCGCCGAAGCGCTCGTAGCGCCACTGGTCGGTGGCGAGGTACCAGAAGGCCGTCCCGGCCATCTGCCGGGGCGGGCGCACCCAGTCGAGCGCGAACGCCAGGGTCGTCCAGCCGGTCAGCGGGCGCACCTTCTCCTGCCCGACGTAGTGTGCCCAGCCGCCGCCGTTCACCCCCTCGCATCCGCAGAGCGTCACCAGCGCGAGGAACGCGCGGTAGATCTCGTCGGAGTGGAACCAGTGGTTGGTGCCGGCGCCCATCGCGATCATCGACCGGCCCCCGCTCCGCTCGGCGTTGCGCGCGAACTCCCGGGCAACGCGGGCGGCCGCGGCGGCCGGCACCGAGGTGATCGCCTCCTGCCACGCCGGCGTCGAGGGCTCCCTCGGGTCATCGTAGCCGGAGGGCCAGTCACCGGGCAGGCCGTCCCGCTCGACCCCGTAGGCCGCGAGCACCAGGTCGAAGACCGTGGTGACGAGCGCGCCGCCGACGCGCATCGCCGGGACCCCGCGGCGCATCGCCCCGCCGCCCTCGGTGTCGCCGACGTCGAACCGCGGCAGGTCGACCTCGACGGCCTCGTCGTGGCGGCCGAGCAGCGTGAGCGCGGGATCGATCTCCCCGAGGTCGAGGTTCCAGCGCCCGGCGCCCTGCTCTCCCCACCGGAAGCCCAGCGAGCCGTTCGGCACCGCCGGCTGGCCCGTCCGCTGGTCGAGGACGACGGTCTTCCACTCGGCGTGCTCGGCCGCGGCGTGCTCTCCGCCGAGGTCGGGGGCGCGCAGGAACCGGCCGGCGACGTACGCGTCCCCCCGCCGCTCGAGCTCGACCAGCATCGGCAGGTCGGTGAACCGGCGCACGTAGTCGACGAACCGCGGCACCTGCCGGTCGACGTAGAACTCCTTCAGGATCACGTGGCCCATCGCCATCGCGAGGGCGCCGTCGGTGCCGGGGTGGGCGGCGAGCCAGTCGTCGGCGAACTTCGTGTGGTCGGAGTAGTCGGGCGAGACCACGACGACCTTCTGCCCCCGGTAGCGCGCCTCGGTCATGAAGTGCGCGTCGGGCGTCCGGGTGATCGGGAGGTTCGCGCCCCACAGGATCAGGTAGCTCGCGTTCCACCAGTCGGCCGACTCGGGGACGTCGGTCTGGTCGC
Source organism: Chloroflexota bacterium (assembly GCA_021785115.1). Next base: position 8,575 of record JAJYGO010000238.1, read on the forward strand.
CGAACACCTGCGGCGAGGCGATCGGCAGGTCCGCGTACCAGTCGTAGAAGGACAGCACGACCCCGCCGATCAGCGAGAGGAACCGCGATCCGGCCGCGTAGGACGCCATCGACATCGCCGGGATCGGCGAGAAGCCGACCAGGCGGTCGGGCCCGAA
>JAJYGO010000238.1:8741-9724 GCA_021785115.1 Chloroflexota bacterium
GCGACCTCGTCCCACGAGGCCCGGACGAACCCGCCCTTGCCGCGCAGGCGCTTGTAGGCGGCCGCCCGCTCGGGTTCGTCGACGATCGAGGCCCACGCATCGACCGGGTCGGCGTGCTCGGCACGCGCCCGGCGCCACAGCTCGAGCAGCGCGCCCCGGACGTAGGGGAAGCGGACGCGGGTCGGCGAGTACGTGTACCAGGAGAACGACGCGCCCCGGGGGCAGCCCCGCGGCTCGTACTCGGGCATGTCCGGTCCGATCGACGGGTAGTCGGTCTGCTGGGTCTCCCAGGTGATGATCCCGTCCTTGACGTAGACCTTCCACGAGCACGAGCCGGTGCAGTTCACGCCGTGGGTCGAGCGCACGATCTTGTCGTGCTGCCAGCGGTCCCGGTAGAAGGACTCCCAGTCGCGCCCGCCGCTGGTGAGCAGGCTCCACCCCTCGCGCGAGAGCTCACCGCGCTTGAAGAACTGATAGCCACGCACCAGCCGGCTCGGCTCGCTCACGCTGCCCTCCGTCGGCTCGAGGAAGCGTCGGTCAAACCTTGAGAAGAGTACTACGGGTGGCGATTCCTGGTGGGCACGCTCGCATGGGTGGCCCGATCCGTCCGCATCACGTGAGCGAGCGTGGTTCGGGTCAGCGATCTCTTGAAGCGCTCGGTGGCGTCCGCCCACGCCGGATGCACCGCGCAGGCGTGGTCCACATGACAGGGCCCTCCCCGCAGGATGCATCGCTGGAGCTGGATGGGGCCCTCGGCCGCCTCCACGATCTCGAGCATCGAGATCTGCTCCGGCGGCCGGGTCAGCCGATAGCCCCCGTCGCGACCGGCCCTCGCCTCCGCGAGCCCCGCCTTGCCGAGCATCCCGAGCACCTGCGGCGTGTAGCTGGCAGGCAGGTCCATGTCGGCCGCGACCTCGCGAATCTTCGAGTAGGGCCGCTTGCCCCATGCCCTGGCAAGGGCCAGCGCGGCCCGAACGACGTAG